>NZ_JBSVXS010000007.1:0-122721 GCF_054070155.1 Pseudomonas sp. SDT291_1_S447 | reverse complement strand
TGTCAATCAACGTAGATGTATCTGACACACCGCTATCGCGAGCAGGCTCACTCCTACAGGGGGATAGTGGCGCGTGCGGAATTCCAGGCATGAAAAAGCCCGCAGCGACGGCGGGCTTTTCAGCAAGACAGCGGCACGCCTCAGATAGGGCGGCTGCCGTACTTGTTGTCCGGCTTCTTCGGAGGATCGGCGACCACATTGGCCTCCACTTCCTGCACTTTTCCGCCGCGCGACAGGAACTCTTCCATGGCCTTGGCCAGGGCGTCGCGCTCCTTGTTCTTGGCTTCAATGCTCGGCAACTCATCAACCGACACCGCAGCCTTGGCTTTGCCTTTGGCAGCCGGA
This sequence comes from Pseudomonas sp. SDT291_1_S447, assembly GCF_054070155.1. NCBI lineage: Bacteria > Pseudomonadati > Pseudomonadota > Gammaproteobacteria > Pseudomonadales > Pseudomonadaceae > Pseudomonas > Pseudomonas sp. SDT291_1_S447. The sequence goes on along the minus strand of NZ_JBSVXS010000007.1, from coordinate 122,376 downwards.
GCCGGCGTATCGTCGCCACCATCGTCGTCAGCAACGTCTTCCGCTGCTGCTTCCAAGCCTTCCTCGGCCTCGTCTTCGTCGCCTACTTCGAGGTCGTCGTTTTCCAGATCATCGTCGCTCATGTTCTACCTCATGACTTGCGAAAAGCAGATTAGTTATAGACCAGCTTTGGCAACTGTCGAAAGTCGCCGTTAAAAAATCAGTAACCATTGGTGACCAACGGTTTATGCCCCTTCACCGTGCAAGGTGGCGAGGACTTTTCGGGCACCGCCATGATCACGGTGCTCGCCCAGATAAACGCCTTGCCAGGTCCCCAGTGCCAGGCGACCTGCCGAAACCGGCAGACTGATCTGGCAACCAAGCACGCTGGCCTTGAAGTGCGCCGGGAGGTCGTCCAGGCCTTCGTCGTTATGCTCATAGCCGTCTGTTCCTTGTGGGATCAGACGATTGAAAAATCGTTCGAAGTCGCGACGTACCGCCGGATCGGCGTTCTCGTTGATGGTCAACGACGCCGAGGTATGCTGCAGCCACAAATGCAACAGACCGACCCGGCACTCCCTGAGTTCAGGCAGCCCCGCGAGTAACTCGTCCGTTACCAGATGAAAGCCCCGGGGCCGAGCCCGCAGGGTTATCAGAGTCTGTTGCCACATACAGTTCTCCGCACGTTCGGGGCGCATTCTAGCGCGCTCTGGGAAAAAACAAAGGCCCTAATATTCCTGCAATGATGTAAGCCATTGGCCGCAGAAAAACGCTCGTCGTAAACACGACCAAAGCCGTACGAAAAATCCTTTCAGCTGTTCTCTCTGCGACAAATTCCAGACAAAAAAATGCCCGGCGAACCGGGCAAGTTTTTTAATGCGCGTACTTACAGGTTGTAGCCGCGTTCGTTGTGTTGTGCCAGATCGAGGCCAACCGACTCTTCTTCCTCGGTCACACGCAGACCCATGACGGCGTCCAGGACCTTGAGGATGATGAAGGTGACGATCGCGGTGTAGATCACCGTGAAGCCCACGCCTTTGACTTGAATCCAGACTTGCGCACCGATGTCGGTGACGGTGCCGAAGCCACCCAGCGCCGGCGCAGCGAACACACCGGTGAGGATCGCGCCGAGGATACCGCCGATACCGTGTACGCCGAAGGCATCCAGGGAATCGTCATAACCGAGTTTGCGTTTCAGGGTGGTGGCGCAGAAGAAGCACACCACGCCTGCAGCCAGACCGATCACCAGTGCGCCCATCGGGCCTACGGTGCCGGCAGCTGGAGTAATCGCTACCAGACCGGCAACCACACCCGATGCGATACCCAGTGCGCTTGGCTTGCCGTGGGTGACCCACTCGGCAAACATCCAGCCCAGTGCCGCAGCAGCGGTGGCAATCTGAGTGACCAGCATCGCCATACCGGCGGTGCCGTTGGCCGCCGCAGCGGAACCGGCGTTGAAGCCGAACCAGCCGACCCACAGCATCGCCGCGCCCATCAGGGTGTAACCGAGGTTGTGCGGGGCCATCGGGGTGGTCGGGAAGCCTTTGCGCTTGCCCAACACCAGGCAGGCAATCAGACCGGCGACACCGGCGTTGATGTGCACCACGGTGCCGCCCGCGAAGTCGAGTACGCCCCAGTCCCACATCAGGCCGCCGTTGCCGGACCAGACCATGTGCGCGATCGGTGCATAAACCAGGGTGAACCAGATAGCCATGAAGATCAGCATCGCGGAGAACTTCATCCGCTCGGCGAACGCACCGACGATCAGCGCCGGGGTGATGATCGCGAAAGTCATCTGGAAGGTGATGAACACCGCCTCAGGGAACAAAGCCGCTGGGCCGGTCAGGCTCGAAGGCGTGACACCGGCGAGGAACGCCTTGCCCATGCCGCCGAAGAACGAGTTGAAGTTGACGACGCCCTGCTCCATGCCGGTGGTGTCGAACGCAATGCTGTAGCCATAAATGACCCACAGGATGCTGATCAGACCGGTAATGGCGAAGCACTGCATCATCACGGAAAGAATGTTTTTCGAGCGAACCATGCCGCCGTAGAACAGCGCGAGGCCCGGGATGGTCATGAACAGCACAAGTGCCGTTGAGGTCAGCATCCAGGCAGTGTCGCCGGAATTGAGGACTGGGGCCGCCACTTCGTCTGCCGCCATTGCAAGGCTTGGCATTACGATGGACAACAGGGCTCCTAGCCCTGCGAATTTACGCAGAGTCATATTGTTTTCTCCTGGGGCGTTGGGGTTTGTGGCGGCGCTTAGATCGCGTCGGTATCGGTTTCGCCGGTACGGATGCGGATCGCCTGTTCCAGATTGACCACGAAGATCTTGCCGTCACCGATCTTGCCGGTGTTGGCCGCCTTGGTTATCGCCTCGATAACCCGATCCAGATCCTTGTCGTCGATGGCCACGTCGATTTTCACCTTGGGCAGAAAATCGACCACATATTCCGCGCCGCGATACAGCTCGGTGTGACCCTTCTGCCGGCCGAAGCCTTTGACTTCAGTAACGGTAATGCCCTGCACGCCGATTTCGGACAGCGACTCGCGCACGTCGTCCAACTTGAACGGCTTGATGATGGCAGTGACTAGCTTCATGAAAACTCTCTCCCGAATTGGTGGACTTGCCCCAGGAAAACAAACCCGACTCAAGTCTAAGCGCAGTGCCTGGCTTTGTAACGCATCGTCGGCCTTACCTGCCCGACTGACGCCAGCTAACCGCTGCCGACGAAACTCCCCGCTCCGTCTGCCGCACTGCATTCGTCACAGCGACTGCATCAGTGCATGGGTCGAAGGTGACTAAGCAGAAACCTTGCCATCTCGCCAAAATCCCCTGATTTCAATCCCTTGGCCGCTGCCGCAAGCCATCCCGTGCAAAACGCCATCCGGATACGCACAACAACGGTGCGTCGCCATCCGTCCGCCTGCGCGAAAAGCGTGCATCCCTGACCACGAGATTGACTATAGACACTGCGTGATACACTGCCGGCCATTGTTTCCAGGACATCCACCATGCTCGCGCCCAAAGACTTCCTCGACGCCCTGAGCGGCACCGCCTCCCGCCTGTTCAGCGGCGACACCCCGCTGCCGAAAGCCGAAATCGAAAGCCAGTTCAAGATGCTGCTGCAGAGTGCCTTCAGCAAACTCGATCTTGTCAGCCGTGAGGAGTTTGATAGTCAGATGGTTGTGTTGGCGCGTACTCGCGCTCGACTTGAGAGTCTCGAAGCCAAAGTCGCCGAGATGGAAGCCAAGCTGACACCGCCCGCTGAATAATCCGCGCCCCCTGTAGGATCTGCCGAAGGCTGCGATCTTTTGATCTCCAGCCCTTCAACCATCCCGGCAACGTCCTACAACCTGCACCACCGCCGTCCGATTGCGCCGAAAAGCCCAGGTTTCTAACCTCACCCGATGCTGAAAGTTCAGCACCGGGTTTGGCGACCCGAACAGCTTAAGGCGCACGACAACCATGATGGCGGCTACATTTACCGTCACATCGTTTCATGGCGGTTGTGCGTGGGAGACCTTCGGGTCTGCCGGGTTCCTTTTGCTCCGGTTCGCCAACCCGCGTACAACTGCCACCCAATCGTTTGGCGACGATTGAGGGCAGCCCCTTAAGCAAGAGGAACTGCTCAATGAATCAAGAAGAGACTTATCTGACCCCGCACATCTTTACCCGCCACAAACTCCCCCTCCACGCCCTCCTCATCCAGAACCAACCCTGGTTCTGCGCCCGAGACCTGAGTCGCCTGCTGCACATCTACCTCAACGAACGCATGCTGCGAAAACTCGACCCCGACCAATACCAAACCCGCAAAACCTTGATCCACAACCAGATCGAAAACGCCCTGCTGATCAGCGAATCCGGCATCTACGCTCTCCTCGTCTACCACTACTGCCCCGAATACCGAGCGCTGCGCGAATGGCTCACCCACCAGGTCATCCCCACCCTGCGCGACGCCCAACACCCCACCACAAGCGAACGTCCACACCTCAGCTTGCTCAGTTGGCCGGACATGACGTTGAGTTTGTTGCACTGGAATAACCAGCCGTGGATTCGGTTACAAGATGTGCCACACATGGTGACGGAGCGAGAGCTGGTAAACCGCACGGTTGTGAACTCATGGTGGAAAAAGGCTCTGCAATTGATCTGAATTTTTGCGCTGCAACCTCACCAAAGGTCATTTCAGCGATACCACTGAAATGACCTTTTTTGTGTCTTCGTTATCTCCACCCCCTACTCCGAAATCCTCCACTCACAGAAGTAACGTCCTACAAAACGCGTCCCCCACGTCTGATTTCGCTGCCCCCTCTCTGCTGGCTATCTTCTGCGACCAGATCCAAACAGATGAAAACAATGAGAAGAAAAGGCAAAGCTACGGATCTTCGTGACCAGACATTCAGATCAAACTCGCGAAAGATCGCCTACAAATTCTTTCTCAAGGACATTGCCCCGAGAATCCCAAATATTGATGCAGCAGCGGTCAAGTTTGAGCCAATTACCCCAGCAGCGATAAAGCAATACTTACTCTGGGAGGGGCCAACAATTTTCCCTTGGGATGACGTTGCAGACTGGAAAAGTAAAGATGCGAAAGGTCTGGATTTGGCGATATGGTACAAACAGATTCTTTGCGGCATGTGCTATGCGACCCCGCGCGCAAGCTCTATCTGCTTAAAGATTGTTCTGTTGGAAGGGCATCCGGATAGGGCGCACCCGCTTCGCGGCAGGATCGCGCCGATTGCTCTGCTTGTCGCAGATCACTATGCGCGAGCGCTAGGATGCAAAGAAATCGAGATTCAGGATCCTGATCCGAATGTTGTTTTTTACTACCGGAAACTGGGGTTCGAATTCGACCAGACCAACCGGCTTGTCATTTCTGTGGACGGTCAATAACATCGAAATCAACAACCCAATCGCACGAGGTGCGTATGAGCCCAAAAAAGCGAAAGGCAAAGCTTCTTCAGATTGTTGAATTACATCTCGAAGCACTCCGGTTGGCTGGGGATATGTCAGCCAACCAACGGCGATTTATTGAAGTTGCTGTTACATGTGGGCCAGAGCTTGAGCCAAGCGGCCCGCTGGCCGGTAGAAGATCCTGAGTCAAAAATAAAAAGGCGTCCATAGGACGCCTTTTTGTGTTTGGAGGAGTAGTCGCAGCGATTCTTTAGCTCCTGGCTTTGCAGCCTTGGGTTCAGAATCCGACGAGCTAGCCCGTCGTCACTACTTCAGAGAAACCAGCTTTCTCTGCTGCCAAAAATGCGGGGGAGCTTTTGCTGGTGCCCAGTCCCGACGAATGCGCAGTTGCAGTCCTCGAACGGGATGATCCGTCAATGCCGGGCGAGAGTCAACGCTCCAATTCAGGCAAGCAGTGACAGCCCATCGGGTCTTGATACGTCTTGTAAACCTCTATTTCAGCACTGAAACCCGGCTCAACTACCCTTCAAAAACCCGCAGGAAGCGGCTCCCCGATTCAGCTCAAGGAACGACCATGTCCCTCTCCATCGTCCACAGTCGCGCCCAGATTGGCGTGGAAGCCCCCGCTGTCACCGTCGAAGTCCATCTGGCCAACGGTCTGCCGTCGCTGACCATGGTCGGGCTGCCCGAGGCGGCTGTGAAGGAGAGCAAGGATCGGGTGCGCAGCGCGATCATCAATTCCGGGCTGCAGTTTCCGGCGCGGCGGATCACCTTGAACCTGGCGCCGGCGGATCTGCCCAAAGATGGCGGGCGGTTTGATCTGGCGATTGCCTTGGGGATTCTGTCGGCGAGCGTGCAGGTACCGTGTCTGACGCTGGATGATGTGGAATGTCTGGGAGAGTTGGCATTGTCCGGCGCAGTAAGGGCGGTGCGCGGGGTTTTGCCGGCAGCGTTGGCCGCGCGCAAGGCGGGTCGTGCGCTGGTGGTGCCGCGGGCGAATGCCGAGGAGGCGTGTCTGGCCTCTGGACTGAAGGTGTTTGCGGTGGATCATCTGCTGGAGGCGGTGGCACATTTCAATGGGCATACACCGGTTGAGCCGTATGTGTCTGACGGGCTGATGCATGCCAGCAAACCTTATCCCGACTTGAATGAAGTGCAGGGGCAAGTGGCGGCGAAACGGGCATTGCTGATTGCTGCTGCGGGTGCCCATAACCTGCTGTTCAGTGGGCCGCCGGGAACGGGTAAGACATTGCTGGCCAGCCGATTACCGGGACTGTTGCCGCCGCTGGCCGAGAGTGAAGCGCTGGAGGTTGCGGCGATTCAATCTGTCGCCAGCGGCGTGCCGTTGACCCATTGGCCACAGCGGCCGTTTCGCCAGCCGCACCATTCCGCATCCGGCCCGGCACTGGTCGGGGGCAGCTCAAAACCGCAACCCGGCGAGATTACCCTCGCCCACCACGGCGTGCTGTTTCTCGATGAGTTGCCGGAGTTTGATCGCAAGGTGCTGGAGGTGCTGCGCGAGCCGCTGGAGTCCGGGCATATCGTGATTGCCCGTGCCAAGGATCGCGTGCGCTTTCCGGCACGCTTTCAACTGGTGGCGGCGATGAATCCCTGTCCCTGTGGATATCTTGGCGAGCCGAGCGGCAAGTGTTCGTGCACGCCGGACATGGTGCAGCGCTATCGCAACAAGCTGTCGGGACCGTTGCTGGATCGGATCGACTTGCACCTGACAGTGGCGCGAGAAGCGACGGCGTTGAACCCGCAGGTAAAGCCGGGAGAAGACAGCGCCAGCGCCGCAGCATTGGTGGCCGAGGCACGCGAGCAACAGCAAAAGCGTCAAGGCTGCGCCAACGCGTTTCTCGATCTGCCAGGACTGAAAAAACACTGCAAGTTATCCACAGCCGATGAGAAATGGCTGGAATCAGCGTGTGAACGGCTGACGTTATCGCTGCGCTCAGCACACCGGCTACTCAAGGTCGCCCGCACTCTGGCAGACCTTGAGCAAGTCGATGCAATCAAACGCGAACACTTGGCCGAGGCGCTGCAATATCGGCCGGCGACGCCTTAATGCTCGGTCAGATCAACCAGCGGCGTCTGCCGCACTTCGGTGTCGCGCCCCGCCTGAATCTCGGTCACACGCTTCAAGGCCTTATCCACAGCACCTTTGTCCGCGAGCAGGCTGTAGCTGATCTGGAACTGTTTGTGTTCTTTCGGTGCAATGGTCGGCACCAGATTCAGCGGACGCTGATAGCGGCGGTTGTAAGAAAAACTGGTGCCAGGTTCCAGCCCCGTGACATAGCCCTGCCCTCGGGTGTCAGTGTTTTTCCACAGGGAAAACACCGGCAACTGCTGGGTATTGAAGCCAACAGAAACACCGAGGCTGCCGGCCTTGTTATGCAGAACAGTCAGGGTTTTGCCTTTGGCGTCGGCATAGGGCACGACGTTGTAGACGGTTTCGTCGTAGTCCTTGGTCGGTGCGCGGTAGGTCTGCCAGTCTGGCAAATCACCCTTGGCCTTGTCGTTGAACGGCGACACCTGTTTCACCGGAGCGGCAAATCGTGCGCCTTGCTCGAGGAACGGCGTACTGAAGTTGCTGTGATACAGCGCCTGGTATTCCTTCGGATAATCGCCGTTGTTGGTCAGCGTATCGTTGAGGGCGAACCGCACGCTGCCGGGCTCGGTGACCAGTTCCGTGACCACCGAGAAATCGACTTTCTTGAAGGCTTGCTCTTTCAGCTCGCCGCGCAGACTGATGGCGTACGGTGGCTTTTCGTCGATGTGCAGCGTGACGGTACTGGCCGGAATGTTGGCGGCGCGTCCGTGCAGGGTCAGCAGTTCGCCATTGTCCATGCCGGGATGGCCGACCCATTCGTAACCGCAGCGGGCGACCAGCTCATTGAAGCCTTCCAGCCAACCCAGCCCACCGCGTCCGTTGAGCTCGATAAAGGACGGGTTGACCACGTCCTTGACCGGCGAATCCCACCCCATGCGCACATTGCCGACAGAGGCTTGCAAGACATTCATGCCTCGGGTTGGCACCACCGAGAGTTTCATCGTGCCGTTATCGATATCAACAATGCTGACGCCTTCCTGCCGCCCACCGTGCAACGTACGCAGGCTTACGGAGAAGGGTTTGTCGGTTTTCACCCCGAGCTGTTCACTGGTGATGCTCCAGTTTTGCGCGGGCTTGTTGGTATCGAGAAGGACGTAATCCCAGGCCATGGCGTGGGAAGCAGCAGTGAAAGCGCCGAGGGCGACGGCGAGTTTGAGCGGGGTCATGGCAGCAGCCTTTATTGGAGTTGTGCCATTTTTATAGCGCTGCGGAAACGTTTCAGCAAGTATGAAAGATCAAGAGTTCGAGTGTTTTATCCAAGATTGGCAGTGAGGCGATCGCGAGCAGGCTCACTCCTACAGGGATCTTCAGTGATCACAAACATTGCGACCAACCGATACACCTGTAGGAGTGAGCCTGCTCGCGATAGCGATTTCAGCTATCCATCAACGGAAGCGATCAACCTCGGAACGCAAATCCGCCGCCAGTTTCTCCAGCTCTTTAGCCGTAACAGCCAGGTTCGACACAACCTCACGCTGCTCACTGTTGGCCAACGCAATGCTCTGCAAATTACTGCTCAACAACGTCGCGGTGCTGCTCTGCTCCTGAGTCGCCGTGGTAATCGCGGCAAACTGCTGCCCCGCCGAACGGCTCTGCTCGTCAATACGCGCCAGCGCCGAGGCGACATTGGCGTTGCGCGACAAGCCTTCCTGCATCAGCACATTGCCCTGCTCCATGGTGCTGATCGCGTTGCCGGTTTCCTGCTGGATGCTGTGAATCATGCTGGAAATTTCATCCGTCGCCTGACGAGTACGCGAGGCCAGGCTGCGCACTTCATCAGCTACCACGGCAAAGCCGCGACCTTGTTCGCCGGCGCGGGCCGCCTCGATTGCAGCGTTGAGCGCAAGCAAATTGGTCTGTTCAGCAATCGAAGTAATCACGCCAACGATGCCGCCGATTTCCTGCGAACGCTGACCGAGGGTGTTGATCACGGTGGCGGTGCTGTTCAGGGCGCCAGCGATTTGCTCCAGCGAGGACGACGCTTCTTCCATCGAGCTGCGGCCAATCTGGGTTTGCTGGGCATTTTCCTGTGCCAGACGCTGGGTTGCGCCCATGTTGTCGGCAATGTTCAGCGAGGTCGCGCTGAACTCTTCCACCGCACCCGCCATGCTAGTGATTTCGCCGGACTGCTGCTCCATGCCTTCATAGGCACCGCCGGACAAACCGGACAGGGCCTGGGCACGGCTGTTGACCTCTTCCGAAGAGCGGCGGATATGCTCAACCATGGTCGACAGTGCCTGGCTCATCTGGTTGAACGCACGAGACAACTGACCGATTTCATCGTTGCTCGATACGTTCAGGCGCACGCTCAGATCACCGGCGCCCAAGGCCTCGGCCTGACGCACCAGATCACTCAATGGTGCGAGCTTGCTACGCAGCAGCCAGACCACCGAACCGACCGCCAACAACATCGCCAACAGACTACCAATGGCCAGTTGCGTACCGACGCTCCAGGTCACTGCACGGATTTCGGCTTTCGGCATGCTCGCCACCACCGACCACGGCCCGCCGTCGAACGGTACGGCAACGCTGTAGAAATCCTCGGATTTGTCAGCCCAGAACTGACCTTTGCCCGGCGTCTTGGCCAGACCAGTGATCACTGGAATCGACTGATCCAGCGCCTGCACACCGGCTGGCGCGACCAGCCATTTGCTCTGCTCGTCGAGCAGCGCCAGCGAGCCGGTCTGACCGATGCGGAAACGCTTGAGGTTATCGAACTGAGCGTTCTGCGCGTCGGTGTAATCGAAACCAACGAACAGCACCGCAATCACCTTGCCGCTGCCATCGCGCACCGGGGTGTATTGGGTCATGTAGGAGCGCTCGAACAACAAGGCACGACCGACGTAGCTTTGTCCTGCCATCAGCTTCGCGTAGGCCGGGTGCGCGTGGTCGAGCAAGGTGCCAATGGCGCGAGTGCCATCCTGCTTGGTCAGCGAGGTGCTGACCCGTACGAAGTCTTCGCCGCTGCGCACGAACAGCGTGGCGACGCCGGCGGTCATCTGCTTGAACTCGTCGACTTCCTTGAAGTTGTTGTTCAAGACTTCGCTGCCCAGGTGCAAGCCCGGGGTCTGGGTGCCGGCGACTGTCACCGGTTCACTCGGGTGAATGCTCAGACCCGCGCTGAAGCGCTTCTCGAATAGCCCGCTCAGGCGCTGGGTACTTTCACGCAGCGTGCCGTGAAAGGTGCTCAGTTGGTCGGCCAGCAGCCGCGCCTCACTGGCCAGATGCTCTTCACGGGTGGCGAGGTTGGCCGAATCCAGCGAACGCAGGGCGAACACCGTACTGCCACTGATAACTATCGCCAGTATCACAGCGAGCGCGAGGCCCAGCTGCGAGGCGATCCGAGCGCGAGGTTGAGACATGGACAGCTCCTGGCCGAGCCACGGGATCCTCCTTGATCTCGACTCGGATAATTTTCTAATAGTGGGGGTGAATCGTGGATACCGGCACGACGGTTCCACTTGCTCATAGTCGGCGGCAAAACCGAATACTTGAGCGCGCAACGTGGGTATGGCGCAAGGCCGCCATTGTGGCGGCTCGAACGTTTCAGCTCAAGCGCTCAACCGCCGGCAGCTCCATGGCGCGGACTTCGCCTTGCAGGAAGTCACTGAGACGGCGCAAACGTTCACCGCCCGGACGGGTTTTTGGCCACACCAGGTAATAATTCAGTCCGCTGGCGACGGCCGTCGGCCATGGCAGGCTCAGTCGTCCTTGCGCCACATCTTCGGCGACCATCAGCAGATCGCCCATCGACACCCCGTAACCGCGAGCCGCCGCGATCATGCCCAACTCCAGCGTATCGAACACCTGCCCGCCTTTGAGTGACACCTGCTCAGACAACCCCATATGTTCCAGCCAACTGCGCCAATCGCGACGATCCGGCGTCGGGTGAAGTAATTCGGTGCAGGCCAGCCGAGCCAGATCCCACGGTTGATCATTCAGCAGGTTCGGCGCCCCCACTGGAATAAGCTCTTCAGGAAACAGCAGGCTGGCCTCCCAGTCCGGCGGAAAATGCCCGTCACTCAACAGCACTGCGCAGTCGAACGGCTCATCGTTGAAGTCCACCGAATCCACATCCATCCAGGCGCTGGTCAGTTGCACTTCGTTGCCCGGTTGCAAATGGCGGAAGCGACTGAGCCGCGCCAACAGCCAGCGCATGGTCAGGGTCGACGGGGCCTTCATGCGCAAGATGTCGTCCTCGGCGCGCAAGGTATTACAGGCCCGCTCAAGCGCCCCAAACCCTTCGCGGATTCCCGGCAACAGTAAACGCGCCGCTTCAGTCAACTGCAGATTGCGCCCGCTGCGATGAAACAGCCGACAGGCGAAGTGATCTTCCAGGGTGCGAATATGCCGACTCACTGCACTCTGGGTAATCGACAGTTCCTCGGCAGCCCGGGTGAACGAACTGTGTCGCGCCGCTGCTTCAAATGCGCGCAGGGCATACAAGGGAGGAAGACGACGAGACATGCAGAAAGCTCCTACAGCGGGATGCAGCCGACGTGAAAGAATTTGCTCAAGATGAGTTTTAATCATGCCACCCATCCTTTTTATCCCTTTGTGCAAAGCCTGCCAAGCGCCGAGAATCCTCGATCTCCTGTTCCCTCTGAAAATCGAGTGGTGATGACCATGCAGCATCCTGTGCGTACCGAACTCTGGGCCATTCTGCGGCTGTCCGGGCCGTTGATTGCTTCACAGTTGGCGCACATGTTGATGGTGCTGACCGACACCCTGATGATGGCGCGCATCAGCCCCGAAGCACTGGCCGGCGGCGGTCTGGGCGCGGCGAGCTATTCGTTCGTGTCGATCTTCTGCATCGGCGTGATCGCAGCCGTCGGCACGCTGGTGGCGATCCGTCAGGGCGCAGGCGACATTCTGGGCGCTGCACGCCTGACCCAAGCAGGGTTGTGGCTGGCGTGGCTAATGGCGCTGGGTGCCGGATTATTGCTGTGGAATCTGAAACCGGTGTTGCTGCTGTTCGGCCAGACCGAAACCAACGTCAACGCTGCCGGGCAATTCCTGATCGCCCTGCCCTTCGCCCTGCCCGGCTACCTGAGCTTCATGGCCCTGCGCGGCTTCACCAGCGCAATTGGCCGGGCGACACCGGTGATGGTCATCAGCCTCGGCGGCACAGTGGCTAACTTTCTGCTCAATTACGCGCTGATTACCGGCATGTTCGGCCTGCCGAAACTGGGGTTGATGGGGATCGGGCTGGTCACAGCGATTGTCGCCAACTGCATGGCGCTGGTGCTGGCTTGGCATATTCGCCGGCATCCAGCCTACGACGCTTATCCGTTGCGCGCGGGCCTGTCGCGGCCCAATCGGCAATACCTGAAGGAACTGTGGCGCCTCGGCCTGCCGATTGGCGGCACCTACGCGGTGGAAGTCGGGCTGTTTGCCTTCGCAGCGCTGTGTATGGGCACCATGGGCAGCACGCAAATGGGCGCGCACCAGATTGCCCTGCAGATCGTTTCGGTAGCGTTCATGGTGCCAGCCGGTATGTCGTATGCGATCACCATGCGTATCGGCCAGCATTACGGCGCCGGTCAGTTGCTGGATGCACGCATGTCGGGCCGGGTCGGCATCGCGTTCGGCGCGGTGGTGATGCTGGCGTTTGCCATGGTGTTCTGGCTGTTGCCGAATCAGTTGGTCGGCTTGTTCCTCGACCATAACGATCCGGCGTTTGCCGAGGTGATCCGCTTGGCCGTGAGCCTGCTGGCCGTGGCGGCGTGGTTCGAGTTGTTCGACGGCACGCAGACGATTGCCATGGGCTGCATTCGTGGCCTCAAGGATGCGAAAACCACGTTTCTGGTCGGGCTCGCCTGCTATTGGCTGATCGGTGCGCCGGCGGCGTGGTGGATGGCGTTCCACCTCAACTGGGGGCCGACAGGCGTCTGGTGGGGCCTGGCGTTGGGGTTGGCGTGTGCGGCGGTGAGTTTGACGCTGGCGTTTGAATGGAAGATGAAGCGGATGATTCGGCTGGAGCCGCAATCTCGGGGCTTCAACGTCCCTCAGCCTGAATGAAGTTCCCCTGTGGGAGCGAGCTTGCTCGCGAAAGCGGTGTACCTGACATATGTATATTGAATGTGTCGCAGCCTTCGCGAGCAAGCTCGCTCCCACAGGGTTATGTGCTCAGCTTACGATTTCGAGGGCTGACTGTTGGCTTGAGCCGTAAGTCAGGTACTCAACCAGTTCCGCCAACGGCAACGGCCGGCTGATCAGATAACCCTGCACCTGATCGCAACCAAACCCGCGCAGCAGTTCCAGTTGCTCCGGCGTCTCGACCCCTTCCGCGACCACTTCCAGATGCAGGTTGTGCGCGAGATTGATCATCGCATGCACCAGTTTGCGGTTCTCCTCACGCTGCTCCATGCCACCGACAAAGCTCTTGTCGATTTTCAGCAAGGTGATCGGCAGGCTGTTGAGGTGCACGAACGAGGAAAACCCGGTGCCGAAGTCATCCAGCGAGAAACGCACACCGAGGCGGCCGAGGGCGTCCATGGTCTGCTTGACCAGATCGCTGCGGCGCATCACTGCGGTTTCGGTCAGTTCAAACTCCAGCCACTGCGCTTCAACACCGCGCTCAGCAATCAAGCGACTAAGCGTCGGTAACAACTGACTGTCCTGAAACTGGCGGAACGACAGGTTGATCGCCATGTGCAGCGCCGGCAATCCGCGTTCGCGCAGCGCCTGCATATCGCGCAGCGCCCGGGAAATCACCCAGTAACCCAACGGCACGATCAAACCACTCTGCTCGGCCAGTGGCACGAACTCGCTCGGCGGCAGCAGGCCGCGCTCGCTGTGACGCCAACGTACCAACGCTTCGAGGCCGACAATCTGGCCATCCTGCATGTTCAGACGGGGCTGGTAATGCAGCTCCAGCTCATCGCGGCGCAAAGCCCGGCGCAGCTCGCTTTCCAGATCAGCCATGCTCCGCGCATTGCGGTTGATGCGTTCGTTGAAGATATGAAAGGTGCAGCCCTGCGTACTCTTCGCCTGCTGCATGGCGATGTGCGCGTGCCACATCAGCGGGTCGGCGCCGCCCTGCGCACGGGCATGGGCGATGCCAAGACTGGAGCCGATCAGCAGGCTCTCGCCATCGACCCAATACGGTTCGGCGAGCGCTTCGGTGATGCGTTCGGCCATCCACTCGGCGCGTTGTGGCGCACGACGGGTGTCGATCAGCAGAGCGAATTCGTCGCTGCCCAATCGCGCCAGTTGATCACCAGCCTCCAACTGACTTTTCAGCCGCGCGACAACCTGCAAGATCAAGCGATCGCCCGCCTGATGACCCAGCGCGTCGTTGGCGTGGCGGAAGTTGTCGAGATCGAGATGCCCGAGGGCCACGCCACGCCCGTCGTTTTCCGCGAGGCGCGCGGCGAGCAAGGTCTGGAAGCCCTGACGGTTGGCGATGCCGGTCAGCGGATCCTGTTCGGCGAGGCGCTGCAGGGTGTTTTCGAGAACGCCGCGTTCGCGCACATGGCGCAGGCAACGGCGCAGCATGCCGGCGTCGAGGGCATCGAATACCAGCCAGTCACTGACACCAACCGGCGCGGTGTCCGGCTCGTGTTCCAGCAGCAATACCGTCGGCAGGCTGCAACGGCCCGGTGCCGGTTGCAATGCCGGAAGGGTCAACAACACCGCATTGCGGTTGTCTTCGAACAGACTGCTGACCGAGTCCCAGCTCGGCGCGCTGATCAGCACCGCCGCGCTGCCCATTGGAGCCAGACACTCACGCAATAACGCTGTCCACGCTGGCTCTTCGGCCAGTAGCAGCAAACGCAAGGGTTCGACAGGCGTAGACAAGCTAGCTCCCTAGACTCTGCAAAGATGTGGGCGGGGCATTATGCCGTTGCGATGTTCAATGACCAAATGACAACGGTTATCAAAACGTTATTTTGTGTCACGAATGAGTACATTAGCCGCAAAATCACCGCGCATCCTCCGCGAAAGTAACAAAACCGGCAAATTTGAATCGCGCGGTACGTCACAAGTCGGAGAGAGCAGCACAATTCTCTGAGCCTGTTAAAATGCCGGCCCATTTCGTCAACGACTCCCGAATTTTCGTATGTCCCGACTCAATCCCCGGCAGCAAGAAGCCGTGAACTACGTCGGCGGCCCTCTATTGGTGCTCGCCGGTGCTGGCTCCGGCAAGACCAGCGTGATCACGCGCAAAATCGCGCACCTGATCCAGAACTGCGGCATTCGCGCCCAGTACATCGTCGCCATGACCTTTACCAACAAGGCTGCGCGCGAGATGAAAGAGCGGGTCGGCACCCTGCTGCGGGCCGGCGAAGGGCGTGGCCTGACGGTCTGCACCTTCCACAACCTGGGTCTCAACATCATCCGCAAGGAACACGCGCGGCTGGGCTACAAACCCGGTTTCTCGATCTTTGACGAGACCGATGTAAAAGCGCTGATGACCGACATCATGCAGAAGGAATACGCAGGCGAGGACGGCGTCGACGAGATCAAGAACATGATCGGCGCCTGGAAAAACGACCTGATCCTGCCGCCTCAGGCGCTGGAGAACGCGCGTAATCCCAAGGAACAGACTGCCGCCATCGTCTACACCCACTATCAGCGCACGCTGAAAGCGTTCAACGCGGTGGACTTCGACGATCTGATCCTGCTGCCGGTAAAACTCTTCGAAGAACACGCCGATATTCTCGAAAAGTGGCAGAACAAGGTACGTTACCTGCTGGTCGACGAATATCAGGACACCAACGCCAGCCAATACCTGCTGGTGAAAATGCTCATCGGCACGCGCAACCAGTTCACCGTGGTAGGTGACGACGACCAGTCGATCTACGCCTGGCGCGGCGCGCGGCCGGAAAACCTGATGTTGCTCAAGGACGACTATCCGTCCTTGAAAGTGGTGATGCTCGAACAGAACTACCGCTCGACGAGCCGTATCCTGCGCTGCGCCAACGTGCTGATCTCGAACAACCCGCACGAATTCGAAAAGCAGCTGTGGAGCGAGATGGGCCACGGCGACGAGATCCGCGTGATCCGCTGCCGCAACGAGGACGCCGAAGCCGAGCGCGTGGCCATGGAAATCCTCAGCCTGCACTTGCGTACCGACCGCCCGTACAGCGATTTTGCGATCCTCTATCGCGGTAACTATCAGGCCAAGCTGATCGAGCTGAAGCTGCAGCACCATCAGGTGCCGTACCGCTTGAGCGGGGGCAACAGCTTCTTCGGCCGCCAGGAAGTGAAAGACCTGATGGCCTACTTCCGCCTGATCGTCAACCCGGATGACGACAACGCCTTTCTGAGGGTGATCAACGTGCCGCGCCGGGAAATCGGCTCGACTACTTTGGAAAAACTCGGCAACTACGCCACCGAACGCAAGATCTCGATGTACGCCGCCACCGACGAAATCGGTCTGGGCGAACATCTGGACAGCCGTTTCACCGATCGCCTGTCGCGCTTCAAGCGTTTCATGGACAAAGTGCGCGAGCAGTGTGCCGGCGAAGACCCAATCTCCGCGCTGCGCAGCATGGTCATGGACATCGACTACGAGAACTGGCTGCGTACCAACAGCTCCAGCGACAAGGCTGCCGATTATCGGATGAGCAACGTCTGGTTCCTGATCGAAGCGTTGAAAAACACCCTCGAGAAGGACGAAGAAGGCGAAATGACCGTCGAGGACGCCATCGGCAAACTCGTTCTGCGCGACATGCTCGAACGTCAGCAGGAAGAAGAGGACGGCGCCGAAGGCGTGCAGATGATGACCTTGCACGCGTCCAAGGGTCTGGAATTTCCGTACGTGTTCATCATGGGCATGGAAGAGGAAATCCTCCCGCACCGTTCCAGCATCGAAGCCGACACCATCGAAGAAGAACGCCGCCTGGCCTACGTGGGCATCACCCGCGCGCGCCAGACCCTGGCATTCACCTTCGCCGCCAAGCGCAAGCAGTACGGCGAGATCATCGACTGCGCGCCGAGCCGCTTCCTCGATGAGCTGCCGCCGGACGATCTGGCCTGGGAAGGCAACGACGACACACCGACCGAAGTCAAAGTCGTGCGCGGCAATAGCGCATTGGCTGATATACGCGCGATGTTAAAGCGCTAGAATTGACCACTTTTTTTACTAGACCTTCGGCGCACAAAGCGCCAAAAGAGGACAGCTTCATGGAAGCATTGCAGCAGAAAATCCGCGAACAAGGCATTGTGCTTTCCGACCAGGTCCTGAAGGTCGACGCCTTCCTGAACCACCAGATCGACCCGGCCCTGATGAAGCTGATCGGCGACGAATTCGCCACGCTGTTCAAGGATTCGGGCATCACCAAGATCGTCACCATCGAAGCCTCGGGCATCGCCCCGGCGATCATGACCGGTCTGAACCTCGGCGTGCCGGTGATCTTCGCCCGCAAGCAACAGTCCCTGACCCTGACGGAAAACCTGCTGTCGGCGACCGTTTACTCGTTCACCAAAAAGACCGAAAGCACCGTGGCCATCTCCCCGCGTCACCTGACCAGCAGCGACCGCGTGCTGATCATCGACGACTTCCTGGCCAACGGTAAGGCCTCGCAAGCACTGATCTCGATCATCAAACAGGCCGGCGCCACCGTGGCCGGCCTGGGCATCGTCATCGAGAAGTCGTTCCAGGGCGGCCGCGCCGAACTGGATTCGCAGGGCTACCGCGTTGAATCGCTGGCTCGGGTGAAATCGCTGACAGGTGGCGTGGTCACCTTCATCGAGTAACCGCTGAAAGCCGCAAGCTCACCGCAATACCTGTGGGAGCGAGCTTGCTCGCGAAGGCGTAGTGTCCGTCGATATATTTTTTGACTGATCCAATCGCCTTCGCGAGCAAGCCCGCTCCCACAGGTAAGTCTCAAGCCTTCGACAAATCCATTCTGTACCCCGCCCCAGGCACTCCTTCATGCATCGCAGCTTGAATATCCGCGTACAAGGCATTCGCCTCGCCGGTAGTAATCGAGCGCGAACAATCCCTTAGCACCACATGCAAAAGCACGTTCTCCTGACCCGGCAACATTCCGAGTCGCTCAATGGCTTGCGCCGGTAAATCCGAACGCTGCCAACGCCCCTTGATTCGCATCTCCTCAATCCATCCAGAACAATCCCCTGCCGCCTGCAACATCCTCTCGGTCAATACCTCTTCACTCAATCCCGGCGTTACCGCCAACGAGATATCGCGGGCAATCGACGGCAAACGAGATACCGCAGTCCAAGGATCCAGATCATGCATCTGCGCCTGCACGCGCACATTCTGATCACGCAACAAACGAATATCAGGAATGCCTTTACGCAACATCGTCAGGCGATCCAGCCCCGTCCCTAAAGCCAGCCCGCCATGGCGCAGAGGATCAATCTGCAAACGCTGCAATAGCGACTTTGCGATACGCCCGCACTCTAGAACCTCAACCGACACGCCATCATTCAACACATTCACTTCAATCCCGCCCTCGGTGTAGTGATGTGGACTATCGCTATAAACCCAGGATTTTTCAGGAACGGCCGACTGCAAAATATCGCCAACAAGACGCAGCAAATGCTCATGGGATGCCAGTTCTGGATCGCCCAATACCCAAATGTCCATTTGGTGCGGCTCGGCGCAATGCCAACGATCTCGGCTATCACGCCTGAAGGTAATGCCTGGCGCTGCCAGCAAAATGGTTTGTCCCGGCTGACGAACCTCGGCGACCCGCTGAAGCGCCGCAGGTATTTGGCTGGTGGTCTGTGTTCGCAAAAGCGAATGCTCATCAACCCAACGTGTGTGCTCACTGCCGAGGGTAATTTCTGCCGGGTCGTAACCCAGCAAACCGTAGTTTTCTTCGGCGGACACAATCCTTGGCCCAACCTGCAACTGCGCTCGGGGCCAGCCCTTTTCTTCGAGTCCCTGAAGGACCTCATTCAGTAATAGTCGGACAGCGTGATCAGGGTGGCTCTTTTCGGTTAAGTCAGTGAGGAGTAAGGCTTGGTGGACAGCTACATCTGTCAGGTATTTCTTTGATATATGCACTTTGCGCCCCTGTATTTATGGTTGGCATGAGCCCCAAAAAACAAAGCCCATAAATAAAACCTAACCAGACAAGACCTCTCACCACAATTTAAAAATATTAAATTTACAACTTTCAGATTAAGCCTACAGACGCAATCCGCTTAAATAACCGAACCACCCACCTCACAAAACAAGACAGACGAAATGATTCTTAAAAAGCAAAAATAATTATTTAACACGATCTCAAACTTATGCATTAATCCGCTCACTCCCATACAACATGGGGGACCACAACAAAATCAGCAAAAGGACAATAAAATGCAAACTGAAAAAACCATAAAAGAAAATCTTAATCGAATCACTTCTGGCCCGGACAATTTCGGGTGGGCACCGTTAGCCTGGGCGCATACTGAAGATTAATTGAAAGCACCGCGCGGCAACCGCCCTTGCCGCGCACTTCAGAATAAGGAGGGTTTTATGTCACCGCCAAATATAGCGTCGACGCTCTTCAATCATGAAGAATTTTCGATTATCGCCGACTCGAACGAATTCCTTAGAGAATGCGAGCTTTGGGGATTCGCGACGGTCAATATTGCTCAGTTAGAGACGTTTCCAAAAAACAGCATCGTTTTTTCTTTCAGCAACGAAGCTGCAAAATTAACATTTGAGATCGCAAAAAAAACGGAGCGGAAAAAAATCATCTTTTGCGCGACCCAAGTATTCGAACCATCCTTAGCCGCCGCGCTTTACAGCCTAAGGCTTCTGATGGACAGCGATTTTCAGCAATCGCTCTGCTCGCAGCGAGCTGTATTGAATATGCTTAATTCCCATCAGACCTTTTCGTTATCTGGCAACGAATCCAATGCAACCGTAACTATTCTTCCCCATGCACAGCCTTATGCATTGCTTGGCGAAGATGTGACCGAAAATTTCGTGCAGTCCGTCGCAGAATTCTTTGAAGTTCATTACGCACATATGAACCCATTAGAGCCCTGCCCTTTTATATTCTCAGGCACGTTGAATATTTCCGGAATACTGACTGTACTCAGAAAGCCTAACCCCGAGTTGCCTGCCGGTGTGAAAACATCTCTAAGATGGCTAAGCGATCGAATATCAAACGAAGATACTTTGCTAACAATAGAAGAAAACAATATAACCTCACTAAGAATAAATAACGAAGAACATATAAAACTTCTGGATCTGGCTGCGGGCAAACGCGGACTGAAACTTACGGAATTTGCCATCGGTGTTAACGAATCCATCTCGAATAAAATCGATTACAAAATCAACTCCCAAATGAACGAGGGAATCAGCGGTGTTCATTTAGCTATTGGTGATGGTTCCTCTGGCTACCACATAGATTTTCTTAGCCCATCCGTGAGCGTCCATCCAACTCATTCGCTAGAATGCGCTTAATATGTAGGAGTGAGCCTGCTCGCGATAGCGTAGTGTCAGTCGGTATATTCGTCGGCTGAAACACCGCCATCGCGAGCAGGCTCACTCCTACAGTTGTTTTGGGTCAGGCAGTTATTGGATGGTGGCTTTCAGGCCGGTGAGGAGCAGGCGTTGGAAGAGGTCTTCTTTCAGGCCTTCCGGGTGGGTGAGTTGCATGCGCTCAAGGTGTTCGGGGTAGAGCGATGCTTCGGGGGCGTCGAGGGCTGCTTTGCCGAGTTCGAGGATTTCGGTGAGTTTGAATTTGCTTTTTAGCCAGTTCAGCGCACGCAATAGATCCCTTTCGATCGCGGTGAAATCACAGCCCAGCGGGTATTCCGGAAAGAGGTTTTTGTGCCGTGCGGCGATCGCCTGCAAACGCTGTGGCGTGTTGTCGGCAAAGCGTGGGTCGAGGCGGAAATCTTTTGGCAGTTTGCCGACCTTTTGCGCTTGCTCGATCAGGCCCTGCTGGAAGCGCGAGTCACTGATGTTCAGCAGCGATTCGATCACTACGGCATCGGTTTTACCGCGCAGATCAGCGATGCCGTATTCGGTCACGACGATATCGCGCAGGTGCCGTGGGATCGTGCAATGGCCGTATTCCCAGACGATGTTGGAACTGACGTCGCCACCGGACTCACGCCAACTGCGCAGAATCAGAATCGAACGGGCATCGTGCAGCGCGTGCCCTTGCGCGACGAAGTTGTACTGCCCGCCGACTCCGCTGAGCACGCGCCCGTCTTCTAGTTGATCCGCCACGCCGGCGCCGAGCAAGGTCATGGTGAACACGGTGTTAATGAAGCGCGCATCCAGGCGCTGCAAGCGCTTGAGCTCTTCCTGCCCATACAGTTCGTTGATGTAGCTGATACGGGTCATGTTGAATTCGAGGCGTTTGCTCTGCGGTAACTCGCGCAGGCGCTCGTAGAAACTGCGCGGGCCGAGGAAGAAGCCGCCGTGCACCGAGATGCCGTCAGTCTGCGCGGCCTCGTCGAGGGTGCCGGCGTTGGCCTGTTCCTGCGTCGGCACATCGGGGTAGACCTTGCGCCGGATGATGCCGGCATCTGCCAGCACCAGCAGACCGTTGACGAACATTTCGCTGCAACCGTAGAGGCCTTTGGCGAACGGCCCGGTGCCGCCCTCGCGGTTGATCAATTGCGCCCATTGGCTGAGGTTGATGTCGTCGAGCAACGCCTTATAACCGGCGTTATCCGCCTGACGTGCAAGCAGCGCAGCGGTCAGCGCATCGCCCATCGAGCCGATGCCGATCTGCAACGTACCGCCGTCGCGCACCAGCGCACTCGCGTTCAAGCCAATGAAATGATCCTGAAACCCCACTGGCATGTTCGGCGTGGAAAACAGCGTGCTGCTGTCCTTGGCGTCGATCAGCAGGTCGAAGGTGTCGATATCGACTTCGGCATCACCGGGCATGTACGGCAGATCCGTGTGTACCTGGCCGACCAGCAGAATCGTCTCCCCGGCGACCCGGCGCTTGGCGATCATCGGCAACAGGTCGAGGGTGATGTCCGGGTTGCAGCTCAGACTCAGGCGATCCGGGTGTTCGCTGCTGCTGGCGAGCAATTGCGCCACCAGATTCAGGCCGGCGGCGTTGATGTCGCGGGCGGCGTGGCTGTAGTTGCTGCTGACGTAATCCTGCTGGGCCGGCGCGCTGTTGAGCAGGCTGCCGGGTTGCATGAAGAACTGTTCGATGCGGATATTGGCGGGCAGGCTGTCGCGGTGCAGGTCGGCGAGGAAATCGAATTCCGGGTAATCACCGAAGACGCGTTCGACGAAGGGTTCGATGAAGCGCTTTTGCAAGCCATCGCCCAACGCCGGGCGGCCGAGGCACAGTGCGGTATAGATCGTCAGTTGCCGCTCGGGCAGGCTTTTGATCCGCCGGTACAGCGCGTTGACGAAGTGATTGGGCTTGCCCAGGCCCAGCGGCATGCCCATGTGGATGTGCGCCGACAAGCGTGCCAGCACGTCGTCCACTGCCTGTTCGATCGAACACAACTGCACCATCTGAAGCCTCCTGCCCGTTCCGTGAATAGGGGTAGACCGAGCTTGCCTTGAGTTTGCTGCAAAGAACAGCTTCAGAGTGAGTGTGCGCTGTTCTCGAAATGTTTTCCGACTCGAAATTGTTGCCCTCACCCTAACCCTCTCCCAGAGGTAGAGGGGACTGATTGGGGGATATTGGAAAGGTACGCCGACGTGAACCTGCTTTGCCGAATCCATAATCGACTTGATGTTTCAGGTCGATGCCGGACGAAAGACATCACGGTCGGCTCCCTCTCCCTCCGGGAGGGAGAGGGGACTGAATGGGGGATATTGGGGAGGTATGCCGACGTGAAATAACTTTGCTGAATCCATAATCGCTAAGGTCTTTCAGGTCGATGTATAGCGAAAGACACCTCGGTCGGTCCCCTCTCCCTCCGGGAGAGGGCTGGGGTGAGGGGCTCTTGAATCGCAGGCACAAAAAAACCGTCCGAAGACGGTTTTTTTCGTCAGAAGCGCGGCTTATTTCAGGCCGGACATTTTCTCGATTGCGCCTTTCAGGTCGGCGTCGGAGCAGTCAGCGCAGGTGCCTTTAGGCGGCATGGCGTTGATGCCGGTGATGGCCTTGGCGAGGATGCCGTCGAGGCCGCCCTGGTGATCGGCGCGTTCCTTCCAGGCGGCGGTGTCGCCGATTTTCGGCGCGCCTAAAAGGCCGGAGCCATGGCACGCGTTGCAATGTTTGGCAATGATTGAGTCTGGAGTCTTGGCATCACCGCCGCCGGCAGTCGCAGCCACTTCCATCCCTTTACATTCCTGCCCCTGTACACACACCTGGCCAACCGGCTCGAGGCGTTTGGCAATGTCGTCATTCGTCGCAGCTTGAGCGCTGACAGCCCAGAGGGCCAGTACGGTTGCTGGTGCAGCCAGCATTTTCATAATTAGATTCACGCGTTCACCCTCAATGGTGGCTATTCACGCCTGCGGCCACGGTTCGCAGGCGGGCGGAAGTATAGCGGGTAGCCCGTCACACTGAAACAACCCCATAGTCGAAGGGGTTATACCGCACGGTAGAAAAACTGTCCGGGTGCCTTTGCCGTAATGGCCTGGCGCCTCTTTGTTAAAAATTCGCCGGCGTGGCTGCGCTGATTAGTCGCGCAGGCGCGTCGAACGGATTACGGAAACGATGCGGCTTGGTACTTTCAAAGTAGTAGCTGTCGCCGGCTTCGAGAATAAAAGTTTCCAGACCCACCACCAGTTCCAGACGACCTTCCACCAGAATCCCGGTTTCTTCGCCTTCATGGGTGAGCATTTCTTCGCCAGTATCGGCGCCCGGAGGGTAGATTTCATTGAGGAAAGCGATAGCGCGACTGGGGTGCGCGCGGCCGACCAGTTTCATGGTCACGGCGCCGTCGGAAATGTCGATCAGCTCGTTGGCCTTGTAGACGATCTGGGTCGGGACTTCCTGCAGGATTTCTTCGGAAAAGAACTCGACCATGGACATGGGGATGCCGCCCAGTACCTTCCTCAGCGAACTGATCGAAGGACTGACGCTATTCTTTTCGATCATCGAAATGGTGCTGTTGGTGACGCCCGCGCGTTTGGCGAGTTCACGCTGGGAAAGCCCTTTGAGCTTGCGGATCGATTGCAGTCGTTCACCGACGTCCAAGGCGGGAGCCTCCTGATGTTGTAAGAATATTGAGCGTTATCATGGCGACAGCGTTCAGTATTTACAACACTTGGCCCCCGCAGTGGCGTCAACCCTCGGAATAGAGCCTTGGCACTCGACGCAGGTTGCAGAAGATCTGGTACGGAATGGTGTCCGCCCACTGCGCCACTTCGCTGGCGAGGATGTTTTTGCCCCACAGCTCGACGCTCGAACCAAGGCCTGCTTCAGGCACATCGGTGAGATCGATGCAGAGCATGTCCATCGACACGCGACCGAGAATGCGACTGCGTTTACCCGCCACCAAAACCGGCGTACCGGTCGGCGCCTGACGCGGGTAGCCGTCGGCGTAACCCATGGCGACCACACCGATGCGCATCGGTTTGTCGGTGATGAATTTGGCGCCGTAGCCGATCGGCTCGCCAGCCGGCAGTTCGCGTACGCAGATGACTTTCGATTCGAGGGTCATCACCGGTTGCAGGCGATCAGCCACGGCGTTGGCTTCTTCGAACGGAGTCGCGCCGTAAAGCATGATGCCCGGACGCACCCAGTCACTGTGGATCTTGGGCCATCCGAGCACGGCCGGCGAGTTGCGCAAGCTGACTTCCGCCGCCAGGCCCTGACGCGCCGCTTCAAACACCGCGACCTGCTCGGTGCTGCTCTGCGCGTGCAGTTCATCGGCGCGGGCAAAGTGGCTCATCAACACAATCTTTGCCACTTTGCCGCTGGCCAGCAGACGCTGGTAAGCCGCCGGATAATCCTTTGGATGTAGACCGACGCGGTGCATGCCCGAATCGAGCTTCAGCCAAACAGTGATCGGTTTGCTCAGTGCCGCCTGCTCGATCGCTTCGAGCTGCCACAGCGAATGCACCACCGTCCAGAAATCATGCTCGACGATCAACGCCAGCTCATCGGCCTCGAAGATCCCTTCCAGCAACAACACCGGCGCACGAATACCCGCGGCGCGAAGCTCCAGAGCCTCCTCGATGCAGGCCACGGCAAAACCGTCGGCCTCGGCTTGCAGCGCCTGCGCGCAACGCACCGCGCCATGGCCATAGGCGTCCGCCTTGATCACGGCAAGCGCCTTGGCGCCGGTGACTTCGCGGGCAATTCGGTAGTTGTGGCGCAGGGCTTCTAGGTCGATCAGGGCACGGGCAGGACGCATGGCGGCAGACTTCTAGGCGGTCATGGGAAGAAAAACCGGCGCCGACTGACGACGTGAACCGCCAACAGCGCCGGGAGAGGGATCTTTACAACGGTTACGGCAGCGCGGCGACGATAGAGATTTCTACCAGAATGCTCGGCTTGGCCATCTTCGCTTCGACGGTGGCGCGGGCCGGAGCGGCGCCTTTTGGCAGCCACTGGTCCCACACCGAATTCATCCCGGCGAAGTGCGCTTCGATGTCGTTCAGGTAGATCGTTGCCGACAACAGATGCTGTTTGTCAGTGCCGGCCAGATCAAGCAAACGCTCGATATTGGCGAGGACGTCGCGGGTCTGCTGTTCAATCCCGGCGTCGAAGTCGTCGCCGACCTGCCCCGCCAGATACACGGTGCCGTTGTGGCTGACGATCTGACTCATGCGCTCATTGGTGAGCTGGCGCTGGATTGCCATGTTTTGCGGACTCCTGGGTTTTGTTGCCGTAACGGGAAATATCGAGGCCTTCGGCGCTGATCTGTGGCTTTTTCTTCGCCATCAGGTCGGCCAGCAAACGGCCGGAACCGCACGCCATGGTCCAACCGAGCGTGCCGTGACCGGTATTGAGGAACAGGTTCTTGAACGGCGTAGCACCGACGATCGGCGTGCCGTCCGGGGTGGTCGGACGCAGACCGGTCCAGAAACTCGCCTCGGCCAGATTGCCGCCCTGAGGATAAAGGTCGTTGACGATCATCTCCAGAGTTTCGCGGCGACGCGGGTTGAGCGACAGGTCAAAACCGGCGATCTCGGCCATGCCGCCGACGCGGATGCGGTTGTCGAAACGGGTGATCGCGACCTTGTAGGTCTCGTCGAGAATGGTCGAGGTCGGGGCCATCGCCGGGTTGGTGATCGGCACGGTCAGCGAGTAACCCTTGAGCGGATACACCGGGGCCTTGATGCCTAGCGGTTTGAGCAGTTGCGGCGAGTAGCTGCCGAGTGCCAGTACGTAGCGGTCAGCGGTTTCCAGCTTGCCGTCGATCCACACACCGTTGATGCGATCACCGGCGTAGTCGAGTTTCTGGATGTCTTGCCCGAAGCGGAATTCGACACCGAGCTTCACTGCCATTTCGGCGAGACGGGTGGTGAAGATCTGGCAGTCGCCAGTCTGATCGTTCGGCAGGCGCAGGGCACCGGCGAGGATGTCAGTCACGCCCGCCAGCGCCGGTTCAACGCGGGCAATGCCAGCGCGGTCGAGGACTTCAAACGGCACGCCGGATTCTTTCAGCACAGCGATGTCTTTGGCGGCGCCATCCAGTTGCGCTTGGGTGCGGAACAGCTGAGTCGTGCCGAGGCTGCGGCCTTCGTAGGCGATGCCGGTTTCGGCGCGCAATTCATCGAGGCAGTCGCGGCTGTACTCGGACAGGCGCACCATGCGCTCCTTGTTCACCGCGTAACGGCTGGCGGTGCAGTTGCGCAGCATCTGCGCCATCCACAGGTACTGGTCGATGTCGGCGGTGGCCTTGATCGCGAGAGGGGCGTGGCGTTGCAGCAGCCACTTGATCGCCTTCAGCGGCACGCCCGGCGCGGCCCACGGCGAGGCGTAGCCCGGCGAGACCTGGCCGGCGTTGGCGAAACTGGTCTCCATGGCCGCAGCGGGCTGCCGGTCGACCACCACCACTTCGAACCCGGCACGGGCCAGATAGTAAGCACTGGCGGTACCGATGACGCCGCTACCCAAGACCATTACGCGCATTTTTGTATCCCTCATCGCGGCAGGGCCGCGTACGTCTGTTGTTAGAGCAATGATGCGCGCAGTGTAAAAAAGAAATGCCAGTGCTTTTCACTATATAAGCGCCTATATTTGGCGACAATTCTCGGCAAAAACCCTTTTCACGGAGGCGCATCCCCTATGCGTACCAACACTCAGACCAAACGTGAGCTGGACAAGATCGACCGCAACATCTTGCGGATCCTGCAGGCGGACGGACGGATTTCCTTTACCGAACTCGGCGAAAAGGTCGGCCTCTCCACCACGCCCTGCACCGAGCGGGTGCGGCGTCTGGAACGCGAAGGGATCATCATGGGCTACAACGCCCGGCTGAATCCGCAGCACTTGAAGGGTAGCTTGCTGGTGTTCGTCGAGATCAGCCTCGACTACAAATCCGGCGACACTTTCGAGGAGTTCCGCCGCGCGGTGCTGAAGTTGCCGCACGTGCTGGAGTGTCATCTAGTATCAGGGGATTTCGACTATCTGGTGAAGGCACGGATTTCCGAGATGGCCTCGTACCGCAAGCTGCTGGGCGACATTCTGCTGAAGCTGCCGCATGTGCGCGAGTCGAAGAGTTATATCGTGATGGAAGAGGTGAAGGAGAGCCTGAGCTTACCTATTCCGGATTGAGTTTTTGAAGATCAAAAGATCGCAGCCTTCGGCAGCTCCTACATGGGAATGCATATCTCTGTAGGAGCTGCCGAAGGCTGCGATCTTTTAAACCAACACCTGCCGATTCGCCGCCATGTATTCGAATATCTGCTTCTCCACGCGCGGATGAATCAACTCCACCGGCCGCCGCTCATTCGGACAAGGCAAGGTTTTCGTCGTACCGAACAACCGGCAAATCAGCGGCCGCTCCTCATACACCGTGCAGCCATTCGGCCCCAGGTGCACACAGTTCAACTCCTCCATCGCCGCATCCTGCTCGGCGCGGGTCTTGCGCGGCAGACGCGCCATTTCTTCCGGAGAGGTGGTCACCGGGCCGCAGCAGTCATGGCAGCCGGGCACGCACTCGAACGAGGGGATCTGCTGACGCAAAGTGCGGATTTTCTGGCTGTTGCAGCTCATTGCAGCGGTAACCGAGGTGAAATAGACGGCAATTGTGCCGCAAAAGCCCTGATCCAGACACCGCAGGCCGACCAGTGTTGCCCACGTTCGGGCGTGCGGCTTATGCTCCGTCAAATTTTCTCGACACCTTAGCCGTTGGATGACGCCCATGACTGCCCGCGCCTTCACCTCCGCGAGCCAACCCCACGTTGCCTCTTATTACGCCGCCAGCAGCCTGCCGCAGCCCGATCACCCGGTATTGCAAGGTGATGTGCTGGCCGACGTCTGTGTGGTCGGCGGTGGCTTTTCCGGGTTGAATACGGCGCTGGAACTGGCTGAACGCGGCCTCAGCGTAGTGTTGCTGGAAGCGCACAAGATCGGTTGGGGCGCCAGTGGTCGCAACGGCGGGCAGCTTATTCGCGGGGTCGGTCACGGTCTCGATCAGTTCGCCAACGTCATCGGCGCCGACGGCGTGCGTGAGATGAAACTGATGGGCCTGGAAGCGGTGGAAATCGTTCGCCAGCGGGTCGAGCGCTTTCAGATTGCCTGCGACCTGACCTGGGGCTACTGCGACCTCGCCAACAAACCCGCCGACCTTGAGGGTTTTGGCGAAGACGCCGAAGAGTTGCGCAGCCTCGGTTATCGCTACGAAACCCGTTTGCTGCAAGCCAACGATATGCACACGGTGGTCGGTTCCAAGCGCTACGTTGGCGGCTTGATCGACATGGGTTCCGGGCATCTGCATCCGCTTAACCTGGCCTTGGGCGAAGCAGCAGCGGCGCAGCAACTAGGCGTGAAGCTGTTCGAGCACTCGGCAGTGACCCGTATCGATTACGGCTCTGAAGTGAAAATCCATACCGCTCAGGGTTCGGTGCGCGCCAAAACATTGGTGCTCGGTTGCAACGCCTATCTCAATGATCTGAATCCGCAACTCAGCGGTAAGGTTCTGCCCGCCGGCAGCTACATCATCGCCACCGAACCGTTGAGCGAAGAGCAGGCACACAACCTGCTGCCGCAGAACATGGCGGTCTGCGACCAACGTGTGGCGTTGGATTACTACCGGCTCTCGGCGGATCGGCGCTTGTTGTTTGGCGGTGCCTGCCATTATTCGGGGCGTGATCCGAAAGACATCGCCGCGTATATGCAGCCAAAGATGCTGGAGGTCTTCCCGCAACTGGCCGGGGTGAAGATCGACTATCAGTGGGGCGGCATGATCGGCATCGGTGCCAACCGCTTGCCGCAGATCGGCCGGCTCAATGATCAGCCGAACGTGTATTACGCCCAGGCGTACTCCGGGCACGGGGTGAATGCCACGCACCTGGCGGGCAAGTTATTGGCCGAGGCGATCAGCGGGCAGCACAGCGGTGGCTTTGATCTGTTTGCCAAGGTGCCGCACATCACCTTCCCGGGCGGCAAGCATTTGCGCTCGCCGTTGTTGGCGCTGGGGATGTTGTGGCATCGCCTCAAAGAGTTGGTCTGATGGTTTGCGGCGCTCATGAGGCCGCTTTCGCGAGCAGGCTCGCTCCCACAGGGGATCTGCGGTGGATGGGAATCTTGTATCCACTGGAGATCAATGTGGGAGCCTGCTCGCGAAGGGGCCGCAAGAACAATACAGATCTCAGATCCGCCAGAACGGCTTCAACCCCTCCTCCAGCGCCTGCTCACGGGTCAGCCCGATATCCTTGAGCTGATCCGCCGTCAGCGCCAGCAATGCCTTGCGCGTGTGCAGACGATGCCAGAACAGATCCCAGCGACTCAGGCCGGACGGTGCGTTACGCATGATCTCATTGCGTGCACGATCCTTCTGCCCTGCCGCCAGTTCCTGACTGTGTAACGTCAGCCGCACATCGCTCAAGCCGTTCATTTTCAATGCTCCTGTTTACTTGGGTAGCCAGAGATTCCATGATGCGCGGGCGAGCAAAACCATTACAGATTCAAAGCGACTGTATTAATTCCATACAGATTTGCCGCTTTGCCGACTGAATTGTCGTTTTTTGCCACATCTGTACTGGTATATCGAATCACCGCACCGAGGCAGAACCATGACCCTTTACGTAAACCTCGCCGAATTGCTCGGCACGCGCATCGAAAACGGTTTCTATCGACCCGGCGATCGGTTGCCGTCGGTGCGCGCCTTGAGCGTCGAACACGGGGTCAGCCTGAGCACGGTGCAACAGGCCTATCGCATGCTCGAAGACAGCGGTCTGGCCACGCCGAAACCCAAATCAGGCTACTTTGTGCCAGTCGGTCGCGAGCTGCCGGAACTGCCTGTCGTCGGCCGCCCGGCGCAACGGCCGGTGGAGATTTCGCAGTGGGATCAGGTGCTGGAATTGATTCGCGCGGTGCCGCGCAAGGATGTCGTGCAACTGGGTCGCGGCATGCCCGACATCAGCTCGCCGACCATGAAACCACTGCTGCGCGGTTTGGCACGGATCAGCCGCCGTCAGGACATGCCCGGTCTGTATTACGACAACATTCACGGCACCCTCGAGCTGCGCGAACAGATCGCTCGACTGATGCTCGATTCCGGCTGCCAGTTGAGCGCCAGCGAACTGGTGATCACCACCGGTTGCCACGAAGCGCTGTCCACCAGCATCCACGCGATCTGCGAGCCGGGCGACATCGTCGCGGTGGACTCGCCAAGCTTTCACGGCGCCATGCAGACGCTCAAAGGCCTGGGCATGAAGGCCTTGGAAATCCCCACCGACCCACTCACCGGGATCAGCCTCGAAGCCCTCGAACTGGCTCTGGAACAATGGCCGATCAAGGTCATCCAGCTCACCCCGAACTGTAACAACCCGCTCGGCTACATCATGCCGGAGTCACGCAAACGCGCCCTGCTTACCCTCGCCCAGCGCTTCGACGTGGCGATCATTGAGGACGATGTGTATGGCGAACTGGCCTACACCTACCCGCGTCCGCGCACGATCAAATCCTTCGACGAAGACGGCCGCGTATTGCTCTGCAGTTCGTTTTCCAAGACCCTGGCGCCAGGGCTGCGTATTGGTTGGGTCGCGCCGGGCCGCTACCTCGAGCGCGTGCTGCACATGAAATACATCAGCACCGGATCGACCGCACCGCAGCCACAGATTGCCATCGCCGAATTCCTCAAGGCCGGCCACTTCGAACCGCACTTGCGGCGCATGCGCACGCAATATCAGCGCAGCCGCGACATGATGATCGATTGGGTGACCCGCTATTTCCCGGCAGGTACCCGCGCCAGCCGGCCGCAAGGCAGCTTTTTGCTCTGGGTCGAATTACCGGAAGGCTTCGACACCCTGAAACTCAATCGTGAGTTGCTCGACCAAGGTGTACAGATTGCCGTCGGCAGCATCTTTTCCGCTTCGGGCAAGTACCGCAATTGCCTGCGCATGAACTACGCTGCCAAACCGACAGCGCAGATCGAAGAGGCGGTGCGCAAAGTCGGGGCGACGGCAATCAAACTGCTTAGCGAAGCCGACTGACCTTTTTTCAGAGACCAGCGTCCATATGCCGACCCCAGCCGCCAACCGGAACGATCCTACGTGAGCTTCAGACAGCCCCTACTCGCTTTGCTGTTACTCGCCTCGTTCCTGAGCGGCTGTGCCAGTTTCGATGTCCCGCGCGAGCCGAGTCAGGCGTTGCCGGCTTCCGATTCCAGCTTCGGCCGTTCGATCCAGGCGCAAGCGGCGCCCTATCAAGGCCGCTCGGGGTTTCGCCTACTGTCGAACAGCAGCGAGGCCTTCACCGCCCGCGCCGAACTGATCCGCAACGCCCAGACCAGTCTCGATCTGCAGTACTACATCGTCCACGACGGCATCAGCACGCGGATGCTGGTGGAGGAATTGCTCAAGGCCGCTGATCGCGGCGTGCGCGTGCGCATCCTGCTCGACGACACCACCAGCGATGGCCTCGACCAGATCATCGCCACACTCGCGGCGCATCCGCAGATTCAGATTCGCCTGTTCAATCCACTGCACCTTGGTCGCAGTACCGGCGTCACGCGGGCAGCAGGCCGCTTGTTCAATCTGTCGCTGCAACACCGGCGCATGCATAACAAGCTGTGGCTGGCGGACAACAGCGTGGCCATCGTCGGCGGGCGCAATCTGGGTGACGAGTACTTCGACGCCGAGCCAAATCTGAATTTCACCGACATCGACATGCTCAGCGTCGGGCCGGTGGCCGAGCAACTGGGCCACAGTTTCGACCAGTATTGGAACAGCGCGCTGAGCAAACCGATCGACGAGTTCCTTACCAGCCAACCGACCGCCAAGGACCTGGAGAACACCCGCACACGCCTGGAAGAATCGCTGGAAGACACCCGCAAACAAAATCACGCGCTGTATCAGCAGTTGATGACGTTCAAGACCGAACCGCGCATGGACATCTGGCGCAAAGAGCTGATCTGGGCGTGGAATCAGGCGTTGTGGGATGCGCCGAGCAAGGTCTTGGCCAAGGGTGAGCCGGATCCGCAATTGCTGCTGACCACGCAACTGGCACCCGAGCTCAGAGGCGTGAGCAAAGAGCTGATCATGATTTCGGCGTACTTCGTGCCGGGCCAGCCGGGGCTGGTGTACCTGACCGGGCGCGCCGATGCCGGCGTCTCGGTGAGCCTGCTGACCAACGCGCTGGAGGCCACCGATGTGCCGGCGGTGCATGGCGGCTATGCGCCGTATCGCAAAGCGTTGCTGGAGCATGGCGTGAAGTTGTATGAACTGCGCCGTCAGCCTGGGGATAACTACGGCAGCGGCCCGCATGTGTTTTACAGCAAGTCGTTTCGCGGTTCCGATTCAAGCCTGCACAGCAAAGCGATGATCTTTGATCGGCAGAAATCGTTTATCGGCTCTTTCAACTTTGATCCGCGTTCGGTTTTGTGGAACACCGAAGTCGGGGTGTTGGTGGACAGCCCGGAACTGGCCGGGCATGTGCGCGAACTGGCGCTGCAAGGCATGGCGCCAGCGCTGAGTTACGAGGCGAAGTTACAGGATGGCCAGATTGTCTGGATCACCGAAGACAACGGCCAGATGCATACCCTGACCAAAGAGCCGGGGAGTTGGTGGCGGCGGTTCAACGCGTGGTTCAGCACCACGGTAGGGCTTGAGCGAATGCTTTAAAAAGCAAAAGATCGCAGCCTTCAGCAGCTCCTACAGAACGAATGCATTTCAACTGTAGGAGCTGCCGAAGGCTGCGATCTTTTGATCTTAGGCAGGCTCGGTTATCGGTCCGAATGCCCCTTGGCGCAAAAGCAGAATCACCAAACCAAACGCCCCAATCGCCATCAACAACGGCAACGCATGCCCATTGATCCACTGGCTGCCCGCCCCGGCCGCGAGCGGCCCGACCAGACATCCCACGCCCCACAGCTGCGCAATATGCGCATTCGCCCGCACCAGCGCATCGTCACGATAACGCTCGCCGATCAGAATCAGCGACAGGGTAAACAGACCACCGGCACTCGCCCCGAACAACACCCACAATGGCCAGATCAACAGCGTGTCGAGCAACATTGGAATCGCCAGACTCGACAGCATCAACACCACCGCACAACCCGCGAACAACGTACGCCGCGACAAGTAATCGGCCAACGCGCCAATCGGCAACTGCAGCAACGCATCACCGACCACCACCGTGCTGACCATCGCCAGCGCGATTTCAGCGGTGAAGCCCTGTTGCAGGCAATACACCGGCAGCAACGTCAGGATCATCGCCTCGAACGCGGCGAACAACGACACCGCCCAGGCAATCGCCGGCAGCTCACGGGCGAAGCCCCACAGATCGCGGAACGTCACACTGCTGGCTTCACTGCTCGGTGCACCACTGCGGCCCAACAGAAGCAAAGGCGAAACCAACAGCAGGCCGACGCCGACCCAGAATCCGTAATCCTCTTCGGTGCCGAGCGCACCCAGCAGCAATGGGCCAGACAACTGGCTCAACGCATAGCTGCTGCCGTACAGCGCCACCAAGCGACCGCGCCAGTGCTCGACCACCAGTTGATTGATCCAGCTCTCGCCGAGGATGAACACGATGGTCAGGATCACCCCGATCATCAGCCGCAGCACCAGCCAGATCGGATAGCTCGGCAAAAGCGCCAGCAGACCGATCGACAGCGCCCCGGCCCACAGGCACAGGCGCATCAGATTGGCCGTGCCGAAGCGCGCCGCCAGATGACTGGAAATCTTCGCGCCCAACAACACGCCAATCGCTGGCATCGCTGCCATTACACCGATGGCGAAGGAACCGTAACCCCAGCCTTCCAGGCGCAACGACACCAACGGCATACTGACCCCCAGGGCCAGACCGACACTCAAGACAGACGCCAACACGGCGAAATACGTCGCCCACCGCATGTTCCACGCTCCTGTGGATAATTATTTTTTGGAGGCCACATCAAACAAATGTGGGAGCGAGCCTGCTCGCGAATACGGCTGCACATTCAGCACATGGGCTGACTGATACACCGCTTTCGCGAGCAGGCTCGCTCCCACAGGGATCTGCTTCGTCTGGAGGTTCTGCTCTTGCGAACAGACCCTCCTAACGGCTTACAGCTTGATCCACGTCGCTTTCAGCTCGGTGTACTTGTCGAACGCGTGCAGCGACTTGTCACGGCCGTTACCCGATTGCTTGAAGCCGCCGAACGGCGCAGTCATGTCGCCGCCATCGTACTGATTGACCCACACGCTGCCGGCACGCAGGGCCTTGGCAGTCAGGTGCGCCTTGGAGATGTCCTGGGTCCAGACCGCAGCGGCCAGGCCGTACGGCGTGTCGTTGGCGATCTGGATCGCTTCTTCAGCGGTATCGAAAGCGATGACCGACAGCACTGGCCCGAAGATCTCTTCCTGAGCGATTTTCATCGCGTTGCTCACTCCGTCGAAAATCGTCGGCTCAACGTAAGTGCCACCGGTTTCCTGCAGAATGCGCTTGCCGCCAGCGACCAGTTTGGCGCCATCGGTATGACCGGATTCAATGTACGACAGCACGGTGTTCATCTGCTGGGTATCCACCAGCGCACCGACGTTGGTCGCCGGATCCAGCGGATTGCCAGGTTTCCAGGCTTTCAGC
This sequence comes from Pseudomonas sp. SDT291_1_S447, assembly GCF_054070155.1. NCBI lineage: Bacteria > Pseudomonadati > Pseudomonadota > Gammaproteobacteria > Pseudomonadales > Pseudomonadaceae > Pseudomonas > Pseudomonas sp. SDT291_1_S447. The sequence continues at coordinate 87,326 of NZ_JBSVXS010000007.1, read as the reverse complement.
GCCTCGATCACCATCGGCAGGAACTTGTCTTTGATCGAACGCTCGACCAGCAGACGCGAGCCGGCGGTACACACTTCGCCCTGGTTGAAGGCAATGGCGCTGGCAGCGGATTCGGCGGCGGCTTGCAGGTCCGGCGCATCGGCAAAGACGATGTTCGGGCTCTTGCCGCCGGCTTCAAGCCAGACGCGTTTCATGTTCGATTCGCCGGAGTAGATCATCAGTTGCTTGGCGATCTTGGTCGAACCGGTGAATACCAGCGTGTCGACATCGTTGTGCAGGGCCAGCGCCTTGCCAACGGTGTGGCCATAGCCCGGCAGCACGTTGAGCACGCCTTTCGGAATACCGGCCTCAACGGCCAGCGCAGCGATGCGGATGGCGGTCAGCGGGGATTTTTCCGACGGCTTGAGGATCACCGAGTTACCGGTCGACAATGCCGGGCCGAGTTTCCAGCACGCCATCATCAGCGGGAAATTCCACGGCACGATGGCGCCGACCACGCCCACTGGCTCGCGGGTCACCAGACCCAGTTGATCGTGCGGCGTGGCCGCGACTTCATCGTAAATCTTGTCGATCGCTTCACCGCTCCAGCTCAGCGCTTGCGCCGCGCCCGGGACGTCGATGTACAGCGAATCGCTGATCGGCTTGCCCATGTCGAGGGTTTCGAGCAGGGCCAGTTCTTCGGTGTGCTGCTTGAGCAGGCCGGCAAAACGGATCATGGTGGCTTTGCGTTTGGTCGGCGCCAGGCGCGACCAGACGCCGGAATTGAAGGTGGCGCGGGCATTTTCCACGGCGCGCTGGGCGTCGGCGGCGTCACAGCTGGCAATCTTGCCGAGCAGACGGCCATCGACCGGGCTGATGCACTCGAAGGTCTCGCCGGAGACGGCGTCAGTGTATTCGCCATTCAGGTAGGCGCGGCCTTCGATTTTCAGGTCGCGGGCGCGTTGTTCCCAGTCGGCACGAGTCAGGGTGGTCATTTCGAGTGTCCTCCGCTTGTTGAATACGAGCGCCGCGCGATCTTCGCCAGCGTCCTCAAGAATTCTGCCCGGCCAGCCGGTTTTTCGGCCAGAGGCACCCGCCACCCTAAACCAGCGGCCGGGGTTGTTTCAATATATTTGACATAAGGTGGCCATACGGCCTTGCGGTGTTGATTTTAATCAACATAGACTTTGGCCCTTTCCAGCCAATCGCGCCGTATTCACGGGGGATAACAACAATGAACATCCAGAACGTCGTCGACATCAGCCTGACCAGCAGCGAAGCCGAACGCTATCGCCCGGATCCGGCGAAAGTGCTCAAGGGTGATCCTGAGCAAGCGGTGTTCCATCAATACGACAGCCCGTGTGGGCAAATGGGCGTTGGCGTGTGGGAAGGTGCGGTTGGGCAGTGGACGGTGAACTACACCGAGCATGAATACTGCGAGATTCTGCAGGGGGTTTCGGTGCTGCGTGATGGTGAGGGCAATGCCAAGACGTTGCGCGTTGGCGACCGGTTTGTGATTCCGGCGGGGTTTCGCGGCACTTGGGAAGTGCTTGAGGCTTGCCGCAAGGTCTATGTGATCTTTGAACAGAAAGCCTGATCCGACACACACGGTGACGAGCAGGGTAAGGCATATCCAGCAGGTTTGAGTGAAACTTCGACCGGTCGCTTAGGAATCGAGAAAAGATCAGTCAAACCAAGAGGTTAGTCTGATTCGATAAATAAGGGGCCTTAACTCAAACCAAAGCAAGGAGGCACAATGTCCAGCCAATGCAATCTCTACAACGCGCAATTTTTCCTCGGTGATTTTGCTACTACTGACAACCTGCTCGCTGTGCGCAACGCAGCCGGAGTAACAAAGCATCGCCTCGAAGTGCCGGACGGCATGTACAACCTGCGCACTGATGCGGACCGCATCAGGGTCCTGGTCAACGAGAAAAACGAGATCATTGAACTGATCTGTGGTTGATCGATCACGCTTCAAGGCAACAAAAAAGGCCCGTATCGTGAGATACGGGCCTTTTTCGTAAGTCGGGAAAAATCAATTACTTGATTTTGCCTTCCTTGTAGATCACGTGCTTGCGAACAACCGGATCATATTTCTTGATCTCGATTTTGTCCGGGGTAGTACGCTTGTTCTTGTCGGTAGTGTAGAAGTGACCAGTACCGGCGCTCGAGATCAAACGAATCAATTCACGCATGATTAGCTCCCTTAAATCTTGCCATCGCGGCGAAGTTCGGCGAGCACGACAGTGATGCCACGCTTGTCGATGATACGCATGCCTTTGGCAGATACGCGCAGACGCACAAAACGTTTCTCTTCTTCAACCCAGAAGCGGTGATGCTGCAGGTTCGGCAGGAAACGACGACGGGTTTTGTTGTTTGCGTGGGAAATGTTATTCCCAGTCACCGGACCCTTACCGGTAACTTGACATACTCTCGACATGCCTCAGCCCTCTAAAACCACATGCCCAACCCGGCATGGGTTGGCCGCTTAATCTCTCAGTCATTTGGCGCCAGGCGCCGCGTTTCTTTAGAGGTCTTACCGGCTACACCTACAGTGAAGGAACCGGGCCCCTAGAAAAGAGCGCTGCTTTATACCAGAAAGACTTCGGAGCAACAACAATCGGTGTGCAATCAATCGGTAAAAAGGCGTTTTTTTGGCCCGCGAGCGCCTTGGATAAAGGCTGGCAACGGTTTTTACCACTCGTCGCAGAAAACCACCCTTGCCGGCGGTTCAGACTTTTTAACGCGCGCCACGGTCTGAAAAACCGCCATCACTGTGCCCCGAAAATGCAAAAGGGGGATAGTCATTTGTAATCCAGACCTCTAGGGTAGGCCTTTTCCAGACTGCACTTGCAGATGGGCCTTCGATCTGTAAAAGGAAACCGACCATGCGCCTCGCTGCCCTACCCCTGTTGCTCGCCCCGCTCCTGCTGAGCCCCCTGGCCCAGGCCGCCGCGCTGAGCGTCTGCACCGAGGCCAGCCCTGAAGGGTTCGACGTGGTGCAATACAACTCGCTGACCACCACCAACGCCTCGGCCGACGTGCTGATGAATCGCCTGGTGGATTTCGACACCGCCAGCGGCAAAGTCGTGCCGAGCCTGGCCGACAGCTGGGAAGTCAGCACCGACGGCCTGACTTACGTGTTCAAGCTGCGTCCGCAGGTGAAATTTCACACCACCGAATACTTCAAGCCAAGCCGTGAACTGACCGCCGAAGACGTCAAATTCAGCTTCGACCGCATGCTCGACCCGGCCAATCCGTGGCACAAAGTCGCCCAGAGCGGCTTCCCACATGCGCAGTCGATGCAGTTGCCGGCACTGATCAAGAAAATCGACGCACTTGACCCGCTCACCGTGCGCTTCACCCTTGATCACCCGGATTCGACGTTCCTGGCGACTCTGAGCATGGGCTTCGCTTCGATCTACTCCGCCGAATACGCCGACAAGCTGATGAAGGCCGGCGCGACCGACAAGCTCAACAGCCAGCCGATCGGCACTGGCCCGTTCGTGTTCAACCGCTTCCAGAAAGATGCAGCCATCCGCTACAAGGCCAACCCGGATTACTTCGGCGGCAAGCCTGCGGTGGATCCGTTGATCTTCGCCATCACCCCGGACGCCAACGTGCGCCTGCAAAAGCTACGGCGCAACGAATGCCAGATCGCCCTCTCGCCGAAACCACTCGACGTACAGGCCGCGCTGAAAGAGCCGACGCTAAAAGTCGAAAAGACTGACGCGTTCATGACCGCTTTCGTTGGCATCAACAGCCAGCATCCGCCGCTGGACAAGCCGGAAGTGCGTCAGGCGATCAACCTCGCGTTCGACAAGGCCAACTACATCAAGGCTGTGTTTGAAGACACCGCCGAAGCGGCCAACGGCCCTTACCCGCCGAACACCTGGAGTTACGCGAAGAGCTTGCCGGGTTACCCGCACGATGTTGACAAAGCCAAGGCGCTGATGGTCAAGGCCGGTTTGAAGGACGGTTTCCAGACCACCATCTGGACGCGTCCTTCCGGCAGCCTGCTGAATCCGAACCCAAGCTTGGGTGCGCAGATGCTGCAGTCGGATCTGGCGGAAATCGGCATTCAGGCGGAAATCCGCGTGATCGAGTGGGGCGAACTGATTCGCCGCGCCAAGGCCGGCGAGCATGATCTGTTGTTCATGGGTTGGGCGGGTGACAACGGTGACCCGGACAACTTCCTCACGCCGCAGTTTTCCTGTGCGGCGGTCAAGTCGGGCACCAACTTCGCCCGCTACTGCAATGCCGATCTGGACAAGCTGATCAGTGCCGGCAAGACCACCAGCGAACAAGGCGTGCGCACCAAGCTGTACGAACAGGCGCAGACGCAGATTCAGCAGCAGGCGTTGTGGCTGCCTCTCGCGCATCCGACGGCCTACGCACTGACGCGTAAAGACGTGCAGGGTTACTCCGTGAGCCCGTTTGGCCGTCAGGACTATTCCAAGGTCAACCTCAAATAACCTGCCTTACACATAACCTGGGGATGCCATCAAACCTGTGGGAGCGAGCTTGCTCGCGAAAGCGGCCTGTCAGTAAAAATGATGCTGACTGGCACTGCGCCTTCGCGAGCAAGCTCGCTCCCACAGGGGATTTGCATCGCTCCTGAGAGTTACATCCAGCCACACTCCGCCATCGACAGCGGCTCACCATCGCCAACGATGAAATGATCGAGCACCCGCACATCAATCAGCTCCAGCGCCTTCTGCAGACGCTTTGTCAGCAATCGATCAGCCTGACTGGGGTCAGTGTTCCCCGATGGATGGTTGTGGCACAGGATCAACGCCGCCGCGTTATTGGCCAGACATCGCTTCACAACCTCGCGGGGATGCACGCTGGTGTTGTCGATCGAGCCACGAAAAAGTATCTCGAAATTCAGTACCTGATGTTTGGAGTCGAGAAACAGGCAACCAAACACCTCATGCGGTTCGTGACGCAGCATCGCTTTCAGATAATCGCGAACGACCTGAGGGTTTTCCAGGGCTGGTTTCTGCCGTGATTTCTCAGCCAGATGCCGCCTGTTCATTTCCTGAGCAGCTTGCAGTTGCGCAAACTTCGCCGGCCCGAGCCCTAATTGTTTGCTGAATGCGTGCTGATCGGCCTCAAGCAGCAAACGCAGGCTGCCGAATTGAGTCAACAGATTGCGCGCAAGGTCCACAGCGCTTATTCCGGGCAATCCGGTGCGCAGAAAAATCGCCAGTAACTCAGCGTCCGAAAGGCTCGCTGCCCCGTGCTCCAATAACCTTTCCCGCGGGCGTTCCGCCGCAGGCCAATCGCGAATACTCATACACATTCCCTGTCTGTGGGCGCCGCTGTTCCGTAGCGGTCGCTGTGATATCGTAGCCCATCTTTTTTGCGGTCGATTCAACCCTGGGGAGGGGAATCGCATCGCAGTCATCAACGAAATGAAAGGCAGACCTATGCAGCGGCTGTATCGGAAACGCATCGTTCTGGGCGTCGGCGGCGGCATCGCGGCCTACAAGAGCGCTGATCTGGTTCGTCGCCTGATCGACCAGGGTGCCGAAGTGCGCGTGGTCATGACCCACGGTGGCGCCGAGTTCATTACCCCGCTGACCATGCAGGCCTTGTCCGGCCACCCGGTGCACCTCGACTTGCTCGACCCTGCCGCCGAAGCCGCGATGGGCCACATCGAGCTGGCCAAATGGGCCGATCTGGTGCTGATCGCCCCGGCCACCGCCGACCTGCTCGCCCGTCTGGCCCAAGGCATCGCCAACGATTTGCTGACCACTCTGGTGCTGGCCACCGACGCTGTCGTCGCCGTTGCTCCGGCAATGAATCAGGCGATGTGGCGCGACCCAGCGACCCAGGCCAACCTGCAACTCCTCGAAAGCCGTGGCCTGAAGACCTTCGGCCCGGCCTCGGGTAGTCAGGCCTGCGGCGACGTCGGCATGGGCCGCATGATGGAAGCCACCGACCTAGCACAATGCGCGGCAGACTGCTTCCAGCGGCAGGCGCTGACCGGTAAACACGTGGTGATTACCGCCGGCCCGACCCAGGAAAACATCGACCCGGTGCGCTACATCACCAACCACAGCTCCGGCAAAATGGGCTTTGCCCTCGCCGAAGCCGCAGTTGAAGCCGGCGCCCGTGTCACGCTGATCAGCGGCCCGGTGCACCTGCCGACGCCGGATCGCGTCACACGCATCGACGTGGTTAGCGCCCGCGACATGCTCGCTGCCTGTGAATCCTCGATCCCGTGCGACGTGTTTATCGCCTCGGCTGCGGTTGCGGACTACCGCCCGGAAGTCGTCGCCCCGCAAAAACTCAAGAAAGATCCTACGAGCGGTGACGGCTTCGTCCTGCAAATGGTGCGTAACCCGGACATCCTGGCCACCATCGCGACCCGTCCCGACCGTCCGTTCAGTGTCGGCTTCGCCGCCGAGACCGAACACCTGCTCGACTACGCTGCACGCAAGCTGAAGGACAAGAATCTCGATTTGATCGTCGCCAACGACGTCGCCAACCCGAGTATCGGTTTCAACAGCGAAGAAAACGCCTGCAGCGTGATTGACCGTGCGCTGCACGCCACGGTTTTCGCCCAGACCAGCAAGAGCAAGATCGCTCGCCAACTGGTCACCTTTATCGCCGAACGTCTGAACCAGGTTTAATTTACATGCACGCTTTGCAAGCCAAGATCCTCGACCCACGCATCGGCACCGATTTCCCGCTGCCGCAATACGCCACCCCGGGCTCCGCCGGCCTCGACCTGCGCGCCATGCTGGATCAGGACATCGTGATCAAACCGGGTGAAACCGTGCTGATCCCCACCGGTCTGTCGGTTTACATCGGCGACCCGAACCTCGCCGCGCTGATCCTGCCGCGCTCGGGCATGGGCCATAAGCACGGCATCGTGCTGGGCAACCTCGTGGGTTTGATCGACTCCGATTACCAGGGCCCGCTGATGGTGTCCTGCTGGAACCGTGGCCAGACCGACTTCACCATGACCGTCGGCGAACGCTTGGCGCAACTGGTACTAGTACCTGTGGTGCAAGCGCACTTCGAAATGGTTGAAGAGTTCGTCGAAACCGAACGCGGCACCGGCGGTTTCGGTCATACCGGCACCAAATAACCGAATACATCTCCTGTACGAGCTGCCGCAGGCTGCGATCTTTTGATTCTGATCTTAAAAAACAAAGTCAAAAGATCGCAGCCTTCGGCAGCTCCTACAGGGGAAATTTGTGCAGTTTCAGCGACAGGTTTTAACACCGTAAATCAAGGTTTTGCCGGCCCAAAGCCACGCCAGCCGAGGCGTCATGGCCCTTTCACACCACGAACTCTCTGTGAAAAACGCCGTCATACCCTTCAGTTTGAGCCTGCCGTCGAACGATTCGTCGGTCTGTCCCGCCCCTTTCGAGATGGAGCATTTCCGTAGATGAGCACCCCAGCCAAGATTGCCCCGAAGCTGCCCGACAGCATTTTCCGCGCCTATGACATTCGTGGCACCGTGCCGGAATTCCTCAATGCCGAAACCGCTTACTGGATCGGCCGCGCCATCGGTTCGCAGAGCCTGGCCCAAGGCGAGCCGAATGTATCCGTCGGTCGCGACGGTCGCCTGTCCGGCCCGGAGCTGGTTGCAGAACTGATTCGCGGTATCGCCGAGAGTGGCTGCCACGTCAGCGATGTCGGCTTGGTGCCAACGCCGGCGCTGTACTACGCCGCCAACGTCCTGGCCGGCAAATCCGGGGTGATGCTCACCGGCAGCCATAACCCGTCGAACTACAACGGTTTCAAGATCGTCATCGCCGGCGACACCCTCGCCAACGAACAGATCCAGGCCCTGCATGAACGCCTCAAGACCAACAACTTGAGCAGCGGCACCGGCAGCGTCACCCAGGTCGAAATCCTCGACCGCTACAACACCGAAATCGTCCAGGACATCAAACTGGCCCGACGCCTGAAGGTCGTGGTTGACTGCGGCAATGGCGCGGCCGGTGTGATCGCCCCGCAATTGATCGAGGCGCTGAACTGCGAAGTCATCCCGCTGTTCTGCGAAGTCGACGGTAACTTCCCGAACCATCACCCGGATCCGGGCAAGCCTGAAAACCTCGTCGACCTGATCGCCAAGGTCAAGGAAACCAACGCCGACATCGGCCTGGCCTTCGACGGCGACGGCGACCGTGTCGGCGTGGTGACCAACACCGGTAGCATCGTCTACCCGGATCGCCTGCTGATGCTGTTCGCCCGTGACGTGGTGGCGCGTAACCCGGACGCGGAAATCATCTTCGACGTCAAATGCACCCGTCGTCTGGTGCCGCTGATCAAGGAATACGGTGGTCGTCCGCTAATGTGGAAGACCGGTCATTCGTTGATCAAAAAGAAAATGAAACAATCCGGTGCACTATTGGCCGGTGAAATGAGCGGGCACATCTTCTTCAAGGAGCGCTGGTTCGGTTTCGACGACGGTATCTACAGCGCCGCACGGCTGCTGGAGATCCTCAGCAAGGAAAAATCCAGCGCGGAAGAGCTATTTGCGACCTTCCCGAACGATATTTCTACGCCGGAAATCAATATCCATGTGACCGAAGAGAGCAAATTCAGCATCATTGATGCACTGCACGACGCACAGTGGGGCACAGGCGCTGACCTGACCACCATCGACGGCGTGCGAGTCGATTACGCCAAAGGCTGGGGCCTGGTGCGCGCGTCCAACACCACACCGGTGCTGGTGCTGCGCTTCGAGGCCGATGACGAGGCTGAATTGCAACGCATCAAGGACGTGTTCCACGCCCAATTGAAACGTGTTGCACCTGATCTCCAACTACCGTTCTGATCCACCCGGAGCCCTGAATGACCCTCGAACGCGATGCCGCCGCCAACACTGCCAAGGTCCTGTCCGAAGCGCTGCCTTACATCCGACGCTATGTCGGCAAGACCCTGGTGATCAAATACGGCGGCAACGCGATGGAAAGCGAGGAGCTGAAAACCGGCTTCGCCCGCGACATCGTGCTGATGAAAGCCGTGGGCATCAACCCGGTGGTCGTGCACGGCGGTGGCCCGCAGATCGGTGATCTGCTCAAGCGCCTGTCGATCGAAAGCCACTTCGTCGATGGCATGCGCGTCACTGACGCGGCGACGATGGACGTGGTCGAAATGGTCTTGGGCGGTCAGGTCAACAAGAGCATCGTCAACCTGATCAACCGTCACGGCGGCAGCGCCATCGGCCTGACCGGTAAAGACGCCGGGCTGATTCGTGCGAAGAAGCTCACTGTCACCCGTCAGACTCCGGAGATGACCCAGCCGGAAATCATCGACATCGGTCACGTCGGCGAAGTCGTCGGGATCAACACCGAGCTGCTTAACCTGCTGGTCAAAGGCAACTTCATCCCGGTCATCGCGCCGATTGGTGTGGGTGAGAACGGCGAGTCGTACAACATCAACGCCGATCTGGTGGCCGGTAAAGTCGCCGAGGCGCTAAAAGCCGAGAAGCTGATGCTGCTGACCAACATCGCCGGCCTGATGGACAAGTCAGGCACCGTACTGACCGGCCTGAGCACCCAGCAGGTCGACGACCTGATCGCCGACGGCACTATCTACGGCGGCATGCTGCCGAAGATCCGTTGCGCGCTGGAAGCGGTACAGGGCGGCGTGGGCAGCTCGCTGATTATCGACGGTCGCGTGCCGAACGCGATCCTGCTGGAAATCTTCACCGACACCGGCGTGGGCACGCTGATCAGCAATCGCAAGCGTCCGTAAGCGCAGACGCAAACAAAAAGACCCCGCTCAGCCAGGCTGAGCGGGGTCTTTTTTTGCACTGCAATTCCTGTGGGAGCGAGCCGGCTCGCGAAAGCGGTCTCTACATCACATCAATATTGGATGTGAAGGCCTCTTCGCGAGCAGGCTCGCTCCCACAGTGCTCTGCAGTTAAACGCCGAACTGCGCGCGATAGGCTTCCACGGCGGGCAGGTGTTGCTTGAGCTGCGGATCATCGGCGAGGAATTCCAGCACCTGATTCAGCGAAACAATGCTGATCACCGGAATGCCGAAGTCGCGCTCGACTTCCTGGATCGCCGACAACTCACCGTTGCCACGCTCCTGACGGTTGAGCGCGATCAGCACGCCGGCAGCCTTGGCGCCGTCCTGCGAAGCGATGATCTGCATCACTTCGCGGATTGCCGTACCGGCGGTAATCACGTCGTCGATGATCAGCACGTCGCCGGTCAGCGGGGCACCGACCAGACTGCCGCCTTCGCCGTGGGCCTTGGCTTCCTTGCGGTTGAAGCACCATGGCAGGTCACGGTCGTGATGCTCGGCCAGCGCCACGGCAGTGGTTGCCGCCAGCGGGATGCCTTTGTAGGCCGGGCCAAACAGAACGTCGAAGGGAATACCGCTTTCAGCGATGGCTGCCGCGTAGAAACGCCCCAGCTGCGCCAGAGCCGAGCCCGAGTTGAACAGGCCGGCGTTGAAGAAGTAAGGACTGGTGCGCCCGGACTTCAGGGTGAACTCACCGAAGCGCAAAACGCCGCGATCGATGGCAAAACGAATAAAATCGCGCTGATACGCTTGCATAAAAAAAACCCCAAATACCACGGATTTAGCTAATTAGCTTGACGCCGTGTATCATACACGCACGCGATTTTTGGGGCCATTTATGCGGATCATCAGTGTGAACGTCAATGGTATTCAGGCTGCAGTCGAGCGTGGTTTGCTCAGTTGGCTGCAAGCACAGAATGCCGACGTCATCTGCCTGCAGGACACCCGTGCCTCCGCCTTTGAACTGGATGACCCAGCCTTCCAACTGGATGGCTACTTCCTTTATGCCTGCGATGCTGAAGTCCCTGCCCAAGGTGGCGTGGCTTTGTACTCGCGGTTGCAACCGAAGGCTGTCATCAGCGGTCTCGGTTTCGAGACGGCCGACCGCTACGGGCGCTACCTGCAAGCAGATTTCGACAAAGTCAGTATTGCCACCTTGCTGCTCCCTTCGGGGATGAACGGCGATGAGGACTTGAACCAGAAGTTCAAGCTCATGGACGACTTCGGCAAGTACCTGGACAAACAGCGACGCAAACGTCGCGAGTACATTTATTGTGGCTCGCTGTACGTGGCGCAGCAGAAGCTCGACATCAAGAACTGGCGCGACAGCCAGCAATCCCCGGGCTTCCTGGCGCCTGAACGCGCCTGGATGGACGAGATTGTCGGCAACATGGGCTATGTCGATGCCCTGCGCGAAGTCAGCCGCGAAGGCGACCAGTACAGCTGGTGGCCGGACAACGAACAGGCCGAGATGCTCAATCTGGGCTGGCGCTTCGACTACCAGATCCTGACTCCAGGGCTGCGACGCTTCGTACGCAGCGCACGCCTGCCACGTCAGCCGCGGTTCTCGCAGCACGCGCCTCTGATTGTCGACTACGACTGGACGCTGACCATCTAAGCGACGTTTCGCCGTACAAAAAATGCCCGTATCGCAAGATACGGGCATTTTTTATGCCTGCGCTCAAGGCGGAATCGAACTCAGACGGCGGCGAAGAACGGCAACATCAAGTACAGCTTGATCACGACGACATTGATAATGTCGATGAAGAACGCCCCGACCATCGGCACCACCAGAAACGCGATCTGCGAGGGGCCGTAGCGCTGCGTCACGGCCTGCATGTTGGCAATGGCAGTCGGCGTGGCGCCCAGGCCAAAACCGCAATGCCCTGCCGCCAGCACGGCCGCATCGTAGTTGCGGCCCATCACCCGGAATGTCACGAAGATCGCGAACAGCGCCATGACCAGCGCCTGCACAGCCAAAATGATGAAGATCGGCAACGCCAGCGCAGCCAGATCCCACAACTTGAGCGACATCAGGGCGATCGCCAGGAACAGTGACAGGCTGACATTGCCCAGCACCGAGACTTCACGCTCAAACACCTGATACAAACCCAGCGCTGAAAGACCGTTGCGCAGCACCACGCCTACAAACAGGACGCAAACAAACGTCGGCAACTCGAATGCGGTCCCCTGCAGCAGGCCGTTCAACAGATTGCCCGCCAGCAAACTGACCGCGATCAAGGCGAGTGTTTCTATAAACGAAAATGGGGTAATCGAGCGTTCTTTGTTTGGTTGCTCGAAGCCTTTTGGCAACCGCGGCGGCACATCCTGACTCTGACCACCGGGCACCTGCACTCGCTTGATGAGCAAGCGCGCGACCGGTCCGCCGATCAAACCACCCAGCACCAGACCAAACGTCGCGGAAGCCATCGCCAGTTCGGACGCAGAGGCCAGACCGTACTTCTCGCTGAATACCGTACCCCACGCAGCACCCGTGCCATGGCCGCCCGCCAATGTGATCGACCCGGTCAACAGCCCCATCAATGGATCAAGCCCAAGCATTTTTGCCAAGCCGATACCCATCGCATTCTGCACCACCAATAGCCCGGTGACCGCCAGGAGAAATATCCCGACGATGCGCCCGCCTTTCTTCAAGCTGGCGAAATCTGCGCTTAGACCGATGGTGGCAAAAAAGGCCAGCATCAGAGGTGTCTGCAGAGAAGTATCAAAACGAATTTCAATATCGAACGTTCGCAGCAGCAACAACAGCAAGGCAACTACCAGACCACCCGCTACAGGCTCAGGGATATTGTAACTTCGCATGAAACCAACACGCATAACGAGCCCGCGCCCTAGTAGCAGCACTAAGGAAGCGGCCACAAGTGTTCCGTAAAAATCGAGCTGAATCATTGGGATTATTCTTGGCTATATATTCAGAGGCGAGCTGTTTACCTGCACGCACCTCATGAACCGGCTGATTTTCTCAACACTGATTACTCGGAAATTCAAAAGCCTTCGATGGCTTGAATATATCTTAATATTTCAGGAGAAATATTATTCGGCCAACTTTAACAATCGTCTCCTTTGATTCCAAGGCCATGAATCCAAACTAAGCCAATGCAGTTGTGACCAAAAGTGTATATACGGAAAGAGTATCGACCAGTCATCGCGGCCAGATTATTCCTACATATAGTAGAGACTAATTTAGTTGCATAAATAAAAATGCCCTGACAGGTCAGGGCATTGGTTTTAAACTTTTCGAGCTTCTTATTTGATCAGCCGCCAGGTAAACGGATATCGATAAGGAAAACCTTCATTGGCTTTCACACCGGCGATGATCGTCAAAACCAGCGCGCCGATCGCCAGTATCCCCAGCAGGAAGAACCCGATGATCAGCACCATCAGCAGGAAGCAGATCAACGATGCGATGGCGACGGTGATCTGAAAATTCAGCGCCTCTTTACCTTGAGCATCGATGAACGGGTCCGTTTCGCGCTTCATCTGCCAGAGGATCAACGGTCCGATCAGATTGCCGAACGGAATCCAGATCCCCAGCAAGGCGGACAAGTGACAAAACATCGCCCAATGGCGAACCTCCTGGCTCGGCTTGGGCAGCAGCTCTTGCTCGTCACTCATCGCGTCCTCCTTGCGGTTAATAACCTGCTCAGTCGGCCAGTGCAGCCTTTTGCAGTTCGAAGATTTCGTTCATGCCCTGCTTGGCCAGCTCCAGCATGGCGTTCAAGTCTTCAGGCTGGAACGGCGCACCTTCGGCAGTGCCCTGCACTTCGATGAAACCACCGGTGCTGGTCATCACTACGTTGAGGTCGGTCTCGGCAGCGGAATCTTCAAGATAGTCCAGATCCAGCACGGCCTCGCCCTGATACATACCGACCGACACGGCACCGATCATCTGCTTGAGCGGATCGCCGCCCTTCAGGCCGCCACGCTTCTTGATCACTTTCAATGCATCAACCAGCGCAACCATGGCACCGGTGATCGAAGCAGTGCGGGTGCCGCCGTCAGCCTGGATCACATCGCAGTCGACGTACAGGGTCACGTCGCCCAGCTTGGACATGTCCAGCGCAGCGCGCAGGGAACGACCGATCAGACGCTGGATTTCCAGGGTGCGACCGCCCTGCTTGCCACGGCTCGCCTCACGCTGGTTACGTTCGCCAGTGGCGCGCGGCAGCATGCCGTACTCGGCGGTCAACCAACCTTGGCCCTGACCCTTGAGGAAACGCGGCACGCCGTTTTCGACGCTGACGGTGCAGATGACTTTGGTATCACCGAATTCGACCAGTACGGATCCCTCGGCGTGTTTGGTGTAGTTGCGGGTAATGCGGATCGAGCGGAGCTGATCGGCAGCGCGACCACTTGGACGTTTCATAGGGAATACCTGTACTGGGGACGGAAAACTGCCGAGCATTATAGAGCGCTGCACTGCGACTGGGCACTTGTTAAAAATCCCGACCGACGATCGAAGCCCCTGAAACACCCATTACCGACGGGCTGCAGCCCTTTGTCACACCGTGTGTTTGGGCGCATTCGCCGCACTGCGCTACAATCCTGCGCCTTTGCTGCCAGTCGGCTTAAATTCATTCATATCGTGCTCGCGAAACTCACGTTTCGCGCCGATCTGCATTGCGAGGTCACCGCCATGGTGCACAGCATGACCGCCTTCGCCCGCGTCGAAAAAGCCGGCGCACAGGGCACCCTGAGCTGGGAGCTGCGCTCGGTCAACAGCCGCTATCTGGAGCCCCACCTGCGCCTGCCGGAGTCGTTTCGCGACCTCGAAGGCGCGGTACGTGAAGCGCTGCGTCAGGGCCTGTCGCGGGGCAAACTCGAATGCACCCTGCGTTTCACCGAAGAAAGCACCGGCAAAACACTGCAAATTGATCGCGAGCGCGCCGCGCAGTTGGTCGCCGCCGCTGAGACGGTCGCTGGTCTGATCAAGAATCCTGCCGCATTGAATCCGCTGGAAGTGCTGGCCTGGCCCGGCGTATTGGTGGGCGATGCGACTGACCCGCAGGCATTGAACGCCGACGCACTGGCCCTGTTCAATCAAGGCCTGAAAGAGTTGAAGGCTGGCCGCGAGCGCGAAGGCGCGGAGTTGGCACGCTTGATCAACGAGCGCCTGACCTCTATCGAAGAAGACGTCGTGACCCTGCGCGAACTGGTACCGCAGATGCTCGCCACCCAACGCCAGAAAGTCCTCGATCGCTTCACCGACATGAAGGCCGAACTGGACCCGCAGCGCCTCGAACAGGAAATGGTCATCCTCGCGCAAAAGAGCGACGTGGCCGAAGAACTGGATCGCCTGAGTACCCACATCATTGAAGTGCGCCGGGTGCTCAAATCCGGCGGCGCGGCCGGACGCCGCCTCGATTTCCTGATGCAGGAACTCAACCGCGAAGCCAACACACTGGGCTCCAAGGCCTTCGACCCGCGCAGCACTCAAGCCGCCGTCAACCTCAAGGTGTTGATCGAGCAGATGCGTGAACAAGTGCAGAATATTGAGTAAGGCAACCCCGACATGACCCACAGCACCGGCACCCTGTACATCATTTCCGCGCCATCGGGCGCGGGCAAGAGCAGCCTGGTCAAGGCGTTGACCGACGCCATACCGGAAATTCGTGTTTCGGTTTCCCACACCACTCGCGCCATGCGCCCGGGCGAAGTGGACGGCGTGAACTATCACTTCGTGACCCGCGAAGAGTTCGTGAAGATGGGCGAGCATGGCGACTTCCTCGAACGCGCCGAAGTCTTCGGCAACTTCTACGGCACCTCGCAAAGCCGCCTGCAGCAGACGCTGGACGAAGGTCACGACCTGATTCTGGAAATCGACTGGCAGGGCGCCGAGCAAGTGCGCAAGCTGATGCCGCAAGCACGCTCGATCTTTATCCTGCCGCCGTCGCTGCAGGCCCTGCACCAGCGCCTGACAAATCGCGGCCAGGACAGCGACGAGATCATTGACGGCCGGATGCGCGAAGCGGTCAGCGAGATGAGTCACTATGTCGAGTACGACTACCTGATCATCAACGACGATTTTGCTCACGCACTGGATGATCTCAAGGCGATTTTCCGCGCCAATCAACTCCAGCAGAAACGCCAGCAGGTACGTTTCGGCAAATTGCTGGCCGAATTGCTCGGTTAATCAGCACTTCCCAAAACAGCTGCAAGCGCTTTACATTGGCACTTGCAGCGCGTTGAAGGGCTTGGTCAAAAATCAGCGCTTCCCTAATCGCTGGTGATTTTTTAAACTGTTGAGTCCGCTCGCCCAACCGGGCAGCGCGCATATTGCATTCGCTCCGAGGAATACCATGGCCCGCGTAACCGTTGAAGACTGCCTGAACCACGTGGAAAACCGTTTTGAGCTGGTCATGCTCTCTACCAAACGTGCCCGTCAACTGGCCACCGGCGGCAAAGAGCCACTGGTTCAGTGGGAAAACGACAAGCCTACCGTTGTAGCGCTGCGTGAAATCGCTGAAGGCCTGATGAGCTACGAGTTCATCGCCGAGCAGGAAATCGTCCAGGATGAGCCGCTGTTTGCAGCGTTCGAGGACGAGTCCAACGAGGCCGTCTAAGCCTATGCCTGGTCGACGTAGCACGGCGCGGGGTCACAACCTACGGCAGGAATTATCATGCCGAGCATAGACGCCCTCGCCGATCGCTTATCGACCTACCTCGGCAATGACCAGGTCAACCTGGTCCGCCGAGCGTATTTCTACGCCGAACAAGCCCATGACGGTCAGCGCCGTCGCAGCGGCGAGGCGTACGTCACGCACCCTCTTGCCGTGGCCAATATTCTTGCCGACATGCACATGGACCATCAGAGCCTGATGGCCGCGATGCTGCATGACGTGATCGAAGACACCGGTATCGCCAAAGAAGCGCTGCAAGCGCAGTTCGGTGAAACCGTGGCCGAACTGGTCGACGGGGTCAGCAAACTGACCCAGATGAATTTCGAGACCAAGGCCGAAGCCCAGGCTGAAAACTTCCAGAAAATGGCCATGGCCATGGCGCGCGACATTCGCGTGATCCTGGTCAAGCTCGCCGACCGCCTGCACAACATGCGCACGCTGGAAGTGCTGTCCGGCGAAAAACGCCGGCGGATCGCCAAGGAAACCCTCGAAATCTACGCGCCCATCGCCAACCGGCTGGGCATGCATGCGATCCGCATCGAATTCGAAGACCTCGGCTTCAAGGCCATGCACCCGATGCGTTCCGCGCGGATCTACCAGGCGGTCAAACGCGCCCGGGGCAACCGCAAGGAAATCGTCAACAAGATCGAAGAGTCCCTTGGTCACTGCCTCGCCATCGACGGCATCCAGGGTGAAGTCAGCGGTCGGCAGAAACACCTCTACGGCATCTACAAGAAAATGCGCGGCAAGCGTCGGGCCTTCAACGAGATCATGGACGTCTATGCGTTCCGGATCATCGTCGACAAGGTCGATACCTGCTACCGCGTGCTGGGCGCTGTACATAATTTGTACAAACCGTTGCCGGGACGCTTCAAGGATTACATCGCGATCCCCAAGGCCAACGGCTATCAGTCGCTGCACACCACGCTGTTCGGCATGCACGGCGTACCGATCGAGATCCAGATCCGTACCCGCGAAATGGAAGAGATGGCCAACAACGGCATCGCCGCCCATTGGCTGTACAAATCCAGCGGTGACGAACAGCCAAAAAGCACTCACGCCCGCGCACGTCAATGGGTCAAAGGCGTGCTGGAAATGCAGCAGCGTGCCGGCAACTCGCTGGAATTCATCGAGAGCGTGAAGATCGACCTGTTCCCGGACGAGGTCTACGTCTTCACGCCAAAAGGCCGGATTATGGAGCTGCCGAAAGGCTCCACGGCGGTCGACTTTGCCTACGCGGTGCACACCGATGTCGGCAACAGCTGCATCGCCTGCCGGATCAACCGTCGTCTCGCACCGCTGTCCGAGCCGCTGCAAAGCGGTTCCACGGTCGAGATCGTCAGTGCTCCCGGCGCGCGACCGAATCCGGCGTGGCTCAATTTCGTCGTCACCGGCAAGGCGCGCACGCACATCCGTCATGCGCTGAAACTGCAACGCCGTTCTGAATCCATCAGCCTCGGCGAACGCCTGCTGAACAAGGTTCTCAATGGTTTCGACAGTTCGCTGGAGAAGATCCAGGCCGAACGCGTCAAAGCCATGCTCACCGAATACCGCCTCGAACTGATCGAAGATTTGCTTGAAGACATTGGCCTGGGCAACCGCATGGCTTACGTGGTCGCCCGCCGCCTGCTCGGCGAAGGCGAACAATTGCCAAGCCCGGAAGGCCCGCTGGCGATTCGCGGCACCGAAGGTCTGGTACTGAGCTACGCCAAATGCTGCACGCCGATCCCGGGCGACCCGATTGTCGGGCACCTGTCGGCGGGCAAAGGCATGGTCGTGCACCTCGACAACTGCCGCAACATCAGCGAAATCAGGCACAACCCGGAAAAATGCATCCAGCTCTCGTGGGCCAAGGATGTCACCGGCGAATTCAACGTCGAACTGCGCGTCGAGCTGGAACACCAGCGCGGCCTGATCGCCCTGCTGGCCAGCAGCGTCAACGCAGCCGATGGCAATATCGAGAAAATCAGCATGGACGAACGCGATGGTCGCATCAGCGTGGTCCAGTTGGTGGTCAGCGTCCACGATCGTGTGCACCTGGCCCGCGTGATCAAGAAGCTGCGCGCCTTGACCGGGGTGATCCGCATCACCCGCATGCGTGCATAACCTGCCTATTACAAGGAGTCATTCATGACCAAAACCGTAATCACCAGCGACAAGGCCCCGGCCGCCATCGGCACTTACTCCCAGGCGATCAAGGCAGGCAACACCGTTTACATGTCGGGGCAGATTCCTCTGGACCCAAAAACCATGGAACTGGTTGAAGGCTTCGAAGCCCAGACCGTCCAGGTGTTCGAGAACCTCAAAGCCGTGGCCGAAGCCGCTGGCGGTTCGTTCAAGGACATCGTCAAACTGAACATCTTCCTCACCGACCTGAGCCACTTCGCCAAGGTCAACGAGATCATGGGCAAGTACTTCGACCAGCCATACCCGGCCCGCGCTGCCATCGGCGTGGCTGCCCTGCCAAAGGGTTCGCAGGTTGAAATGGATGCCATTCTGGTCATCGAGTGATGCGCACGGCGCGGCCTTCAAACGCCGCGCCGACTGCTCAGCAAGAAAAGGTTTTGAAAGGATTCCACCATGCGCAAAGCGCTAGCTCTCCCGCTGCTCGCCATTTTCCTCGGCGGCTGCGCCAGCAACCCTGCCGACCGTGATATCAGCGGCACCTGGATCAACCAGGTGGCGATCGATGCCGCAGCCAAGGGCGGCCCCCTGCGCGAAGCGCTTCAGGCTTACGGCCCGAACCTTGAGTGGGACGTCAACACCAAGGCCAGTCAGGCCCGCTACACCAACGGTTTTGAGAACGTCGAAGGACGGCTGCTGGGTGAAAAATCCGGCGCCTGGAAAGTCGACTTCTATGGCAGTTCTGCCAGCGAGCTGAAACGCGACGGCGGGCAACTGCAGCAAGCCGCCAGCGACAACGAACCCGAGCAGGTGTTCGACCGCGCACAGATCCCGGTGCCGGAAGGCGCACCGATTGGCGCCAGTTTCGAACGCGCGCTGTATTCGGCCTATCTGGGCGGTGACTGGAAAATCACCAACGGCCAGGGTGAAGGCAGCACGGTGCAATTCCAGGCTGACGGCCAAGTGTCCGGCTTGCCCGGAGCCGATCGCTACGCACTGTGCCTGGCGGGCGATTGCGCGTCGATGAGCAACGGCAACGACAGCATGTGGCTGCAGCAGAACGGTCAGGGCAATAACTGGATCTTTGTGCGCAAGGGCAAAGAGCTGGAAATTCTGCAGGCGGTGAATGCTGCCATGGCGGATGAACAACCGCAGTTCACCGCGGGTGAGCGCAAGTGGTTGCTGGAGAAGCAGTAACCCGCTTCTGAATTCGCAGATATCCCCTGTAGGAGTGAGCCTGCTCGCGATAGCGGTTTAACAGTCAGCACAAGTGTTGAATGTTATGACCTCATCGCGAGCAGGCTCACTCCTACAGTTGTTTTGGGGTGCCAGGAAGTCAGCATTTACCTTCGAGGATCGCGGCATATCCCTCGCGATAGCTCGGGTACATTGGCTTCCAGCCCAACGCTTTAGCCCGGGCATTGCGGCAACGCTTGCTGCCCGTGCGCCGCACGCTGGCATCTTCCGACCATTCGGTAACGCCCAGATACTCACGCAACCAGCCCACGACTTCCGCCAATGGCGCTGGCGCATCGTCGACACCGATGTAGAAATCCTCCAGTTTCACGCCCTGCCGATCTTTCTCCAACAGGAACGCCAGCAACCCTGCCGCGTCGTCAGCATGAATCCGGTTGCCATACAGCGGCGGCTCGACCGCCACGCGATAACCGCGACGCACTTGAGTCAGCAGCCATTCGCGGCCCGGCCCGTAGATCCCGGTCAAACGCAGAATGCTCGCAGGAATGCCACTCTTAAGCGCGACCTGCTCAGCCTCAAGCATCAATCGTCCTGAATAACCGGCAGCGATGGTCTCTGAGTTCTCATCGACCCACTCACCCTCCTGCTGTCCATAAACACTGCTGCTGGAAACGAAGATCAGTCGCTCAGGCACCTGCCCATAGTCGTCCAGCCAGCTCAGGACATTCTGCAAACCCTGCACATAAGCCGCGCGATAACCGGCTTCATCGTGATCGGTTGCCGCTGCGCAATACACCAGATAGTCCACGGCACCCACCGGCCAGGTCGCCGGGCAGTCTTCGTTGAACAGGTCGCCGGCAACGCCAATCACACCATCAGGCAGCTTCGAAACGTCCCGGCGCAGGCCATGAACTTCCCAGCCAGCCGTCAGCAATTGCTTGGCCAGACGACTGCCGACATCACCACAACCGGCAATCAAAACAGAAGGCGCGGACATCAAAAAACTCCTATCGGAAAGACACAGACTAGCCTCGGGACAGGACGAGCGGCTAGCAATGCAGGAAAAAAAGATACTCTATTACTTTTGCTAACAAGAATTACTTGCAATAATGCATGCCACTTTTGTTCTCGGCCTCACGAGGCCTGGAAGAGCATCAACGTTTTTCTATCTCAGGTCCGGCCAGCATGACACGTAATCAAATCCCCGCTTCGCCAACCAATCGACCTCGCGCCTGGAGCGCAGTGGCGGCTCTGCTGCTCAGCTTGATGCTGGCGCCGACTGCCGCTTTCGCCGACGCCCAGGCACCTGCAACGCCAGCCGCCACCGAGCAAAGCGCACCAGCCGCCGCTCCGGCTGCCCCGGCCGCTACCGATCCAGTGCAAGCAGTTGACGCTGCCGACGTCCCTGAAGTGCTCGAAGCCGACAATAGCTTGGGCATGGCCCACGACCTGTCGCCGTGGGGCATGTACCAGAACGCCGACATCATCGTGAAAATCGTGATGATCGGTCTGGCCATCGCCTCCATCATCACCTGGACCATCTGGATCGCCAAAGGCTTCGAGCTGATGGGCGCCAAGCGTCGTCTGCGTGGCGAAATCGCCGCCCTGAAGAAAGCCACCACCCTTAAAGAAGCCAGCGCCACCGCCGGTAAAGAAGGCACCCTCGCCAACATTCTGGTGCACGACGCGCTCGAAGAGATGCGCCTGTCGGTCAACAGCCGCGAGAAAGAAGGCATCAAGGAACGCGTGAGCTTCCGTCTCGAACGCCTCGTCGCTGCCTGCGGTCGCAACATGAGCAGCGGCACCGGCGTGCTCGCCACCATCGGTTCCACCGCGCCGTTCGTCGGTCTGTTCGGTACCGTATGGGGCATCATGAACTCCTTCATCGGCATCGCCAAAACCCAAACCACCAACCTCGCCGTCGTAGCACCGGGTATCGCTGAAGCCCTGCTGGCCACCGCGCTGGGTCTGGTTGCGGCGATCCCAGCCGTGGTGATCTACAACGTGTTCGCCCGCTCCATCGCCGGTTACAAGGCGCAGGTTTCCGATGCGTCGGCAGAAGTTCTGCTGCTGGTCAGCCGTGACCTCGATCACCAGCCTGAGCGCAGCTCGCAGCCGCACATGGTCAAAGTGGGGTAATCGGCCATGGGCCTGCATTTGAAAGAAGGCGCAGACGACGATCTGGCCGAGAACCACGAAATCAACGTCACGCCGTTCATCGACGTGATGCTGGTGCTGTTGATCATCTTCATGGTGGCCGCTCCATTGGCCACCGTGGACATCAAAGTCGACCTGCCTGCCTCGACCGCCAAACCGGCGCCGCGGCCAGAGAAACCGGTGTTCCTCAGCGTCAAGGCTGACCAGCGCCTGTACATCGGCGACGATGAAGTGAAAGCCGAAACCCTTGGCGCTGTGCTCGACGCCAAGACTCAGGGCAAAAAAGACACCACCATCTTCTTTCAGGCCGATAAAGGCGTGGATTACGGCGACCTTATGAGCGTGATGGACAAACTGCGCTCCGCCGGTTACCTGAAGGTCGGTCTGGTCGGACTTGAGACGGCAGCCAAGAAATGATCACGACGCGCCATAAGCTGACGCGTTACAGCGGTAGCCTGGCCGTGGTGCTGGGCGTTCACGCGCTGGCCATCGCGCTGGCGCTGAACTGGACCGCCCGCCCGCCCATCGAATTGCCGCCGCAGGCAATGATGGTCGAGCTGGCCCCGGTTCCGGCCCCGCCACCGCCTGCTCCGCCGAAAGTCGTCACACCGCCGCAGCCACCGGCTCCGGTGGAAGAGTTGCCGATTCCGAAGCTGGCCGAAGCACCGAAAGCGGAAATCGCGGTGCAGAAACCCAAGCCGAAGCCAAAGCCTAAACCGCCGAAGCCGGTCGAGAAGAAGCTGCCCGATCCACCGAAGGAAAAACCTTCCGAGGAGAAACCGGCCGACACGCAACCGACTCAGGCGCCAACGGAGAAATCCGCCCAGCCTGCACCGGGTCCGTCGCCTGCACAGATGGCTGCCAAGGCCAGTTGGCAAGGCACCCTGCTCGCGCATTTGGCCAAGTACAAAAAGTACCCGGCCAGTGCTCAGGCACGGGGCAAGGAAGGCTTGAACCGCCTGCGTTTTGTGGTGGACGCCGAAGGCAACGTGCTGTCGTTCGAACTGGTGGGCCGCTCCGGCAACGCTGATCTGGACCGGGCAACCCTGGAAATGATCCGCCGCGCACAACCGCTGCCCAAGCCACCGGCCGACATGTTGAACAATGGCTCGATCGAAATTGTGGCGCCGTTTGTTTACTCGCTGGAACGCCGTCGCTAAGGCAACGCAAAACCTGTAGGAGTGAGCCTGCTCGCGATAGCGTTGTGTCAGACGATGATTTTCTGACTGACACGCCGCAATCGCGAGCAGGCTCACTCCTACAAGGGCTCTCCGTTAGCCGGAAGATCCAGCCAAAAAGGCACCGAAAGGTGCCTTTTGCGTATCTGCGCGCGGCAAACCGACATTGCCCGGTGTCGCACTCCCCGCTCAGTCTGATAACGTGCGTCTATCGATTGCAGCCGGTATGCTTGGCCCGCATCTTCATGGACGCTTGCTATGACCCTCACAGAATTACGCTACATCGTTACCCTCGCCCAAGAGCAGCATTTCGGCCACGCCGCCGAACGTTGCCACGTCAGCCAGCCGACCCTGTCGGTGGGCGTGAAGAAGCTTGAAGACGAACTCGGTGTGCTGATTTTCGAGCGCAGCAAAAGCGCCGTGCGCCTGACCCCGGTCGGCGAAGGCATCGTCGCCCAGGCACAGAAAGTCCTCGAGCAAGCCCAAGGCATTCGCGAACTGGCCCAGGCCGGCAAGAACCAGCTGACCGCCCCATTGAAAGTCGGCGCAATCTACACCGTCGGCCCGTACCTGTTCCCGCATCTGATTCCGCAACTGCACCGGGTCGCCCCGCAGATGCCGTTGTACATCGAAGAAAATTTCACCCACGTGCTGCGCGACAAACTGCGCAACGGCGAGCTCGACGCGATCATCATCGCCCTGCCGTTCAACGAAGCCGACGTGCTGACCCTGCCGCTGTACGATGAGCCGTTCTACGTCTTGATGCCGGCCCAGCACCCGTGGACGCAAAAAGAAACCATCGACGCCGGCCTGCTCAACGACAAGAGCCTGCTGCTGCTCGGCGAAGGTCACTGCTTCCGCGATCAAGTGCTGGAAGCCTGCCCGACCCTGACCAAGGGCAACGACGGCGCCAAGCACACCACGGTCGAATCCAGCTCGCTGGAAACAATCCGCCACATGGTCGCCTCCGGCCTGGGCATCTCGATCCTGCCGCTGTCGGCGGTCGACAGCCATCACTACGCCCCGGGCGTGATCGAAGTGCGCCCACTGTCGCCGCCGGTGCCGTTCCGCACCGTGGCCATTGCCTGGCGCGCGAGTTTCCCACGGCCGAAAGCCATCGAGATCCTCGCCGACTCCATTCGCCTGTGTTCGGTGGCCAAGCCAGCGGCACCGGTTACGGCCGGTTAAGCGAGCGTCATGACGGAGCTGTCGCAAGTGTCGGTGACGGCACTCAAGGGTGTCGGCGAAGCCATGGCCGAGAAATTGGCCAAGGTCGGCCTGGAGAATCTGCAGGACGTGCTGTTCCACCTGCCGCTGCGCTATCAGGATCGCACCCGCGTGGTGCCGATCGGCGCGTTGCGGCCGGGACAGGATGCCGTGGTCGAAGGCACCGTCAGCGGCGCCGACGTGGTCATGGGCCGCCGTCGCAGCCTCGTCGTGCGTTTGCAGGACGGCACCGGCGGTCTCAGTCTGCGCTTCTACCATTTCAGCAACGCGCAGAAAGAAGGCCTCAAGCGCGGCACGCGGGTGCGCTGTTACGGCGAAGCCCGGCCCGGCGCGTCAGGACTGGAAATCTACCACCCGGAATACCGCGCCATTACTGGTGACGAACCGCCGCCAGTCGATGAAACCCTGACCCCGGTCTATCCGCTCACCGAAGGCCTGACCCAAGCGCGTCTGCGCCAGTTGTGCCTGCAAACGCTGACCATGCTCAAGCCAGACACCCTGCCCGACTGGCTGCCGACCGAACTGGCCCGCGACTACCAACTGGCGCCACTGGCCGATGCGATTCGCTATCTGCACAACCCGCCCGCCGATGCCGACGTCGATGAACTCGCCCTCGGCCATCACTGGGCGCAGCATCGTCTCGCTTTCGAAGAACTGCTGACCCATCAACTGTCGCAACAACGTCTGCGCGAAAGCATGCGTTCGCTGCGCGCGCCAGCCATGCCGAAAGCGAAAAAGCTGCCGCCGAAATATCTGGCCAACCTCGGCTTCAACCCGACTGGTGCGCAACAGCGTGTCGGCAACGAAATCGCCTACGACCTCAGCCAGCACGAACCGATGCTGCGGTTGATTCAGGGCGACGTCGGCGCGGGTAAAACCGTGGTCGCCGCCCTCGCTGCATTGCAAGCGCTGGAGGCCGGTTATCAGGTCGCACTGATGGCGCCGACCGAGATCCTCGCCGAACAGCACTTCATCACCTTCAAGCGCTGGCTCGAACCGCTGGGCATTGAAGTCGCATGGCTGGCCGGCAAGCTCAAGGGCAAGAACCGCGTTACCGCGCTGGAACAGATCGCTAGCGGCGCACCGATGGTGGTCGGCACTCACGCGCTGTTCCAGGACGAAGTGCAGTTCAAGAATCTCGCGCTGGTGATCATCGACGAACAGCACCGCTTCGGCGTGCAGCAGCGTCTGGCGCTGCGGCAGAAAGGTGTCGGCGGGCGAATGTGTCCGCATCAACTGATCATGACCGCCACGCCGATTCCACGGACGCTGGCGATGAGCGCCTACGCCGACCTCGACACCTCGATCCTCGACGAACTGCCGCCCGGTCGAACCCCGGTCAACACCGTACTGGTCACCGACACCCGCCGCGTTGAAGTCATCGAACGCGTGCGTGGTGCATGCGCCGAGGGCCGTCAGGCCTATTGGGTGTGCACGCTGATCGAAGAGTCGGAAGAGCTGACCTGTCAGGCCGCCGAAACCACGTTTGAAGACCTCACTCTTGCCCTCGGCGAACTGAAAGTCGGGCTGATTCACGGGCGTATGAAACCCGTCGAGAAGGCCGCCGTCATGGCCGAGTTCAAGGCCGGCAACCTGCAATTGCTGGTCGCCACCACGGTGATCGAAGTCGGCGTCGACGTGCCCAACGCCAGCCTGATGATCATCGAAAACCCCGAGCGCCTCGGTCTCGCGCAACTGCACCAATTGCGCGGGCGCGTTGGCCGGGGCAGCGCCGCCAGCCATTGCGTGCTGCTCTACCATCCGCCGCTGTCGCAGATCGGTCGCCAGCGCCTGGGCATCATGCGCGAGACCAATGACGGTTTCGTCATCGCCGAAAAAGACCTCGAACTGCGCGGCCCCGGGGAAATGCTCGGCACCCGCCAGACCGGTCTGCTGCAATTCAAAGTCGCCGACCTGATGCGCGACGCCGACTTGTTACCCGCCGTCCGCGACGCCGCGCAAGCCCTGCTGGAACGCTGGCCAACCCACGTCAGCCCATTACTCGATCGCTGGTTGCGGCACGGGCAGCAATACGGCCAAGTGTGAGCACCGTCGCAGTTTCTGACAGATCGTTCTGACCAAGCTGGTTATACTCCTGCCATTGTTTCAAAAACGGATACAGATCATGACCGAAGCCGCCCTCGCCCCCGAATCCCCGCACGCGCCGTCTGTCATTCGACTGCTGCTAGGCAAACTCGGGATCGCCTACGAAGAAGTGCTCGACCACCACGGCCTCAATGCCTCGCGCAAGGTACAAGCCGTGTTGCTGGACGACGCCGTCGGCGCGCTGATGGTGCTGTTTCCGCAGAGCCAATTGCTCGACCTCAACCGCCTCGCCGAACTGACTGGCCGTCGCCTGACCGCCGTGTCCACCGAGCGCCTGGAAAAGATGCTCGGCAAACACAGCCTGAGCCTGCTGCCAGGCCTGCCGGCGCTGACCAGCTCGCCGTGCCTCTACGAAGAAAGCCTGCTGCGCGAGCCGAAGTTGCTGATCAACTCCGGCGAGCCGGGCCTGCTGCTGGAAATCGCCAGCGAAGACTTCAAGACCATGCTGACCAAGGCCAGCGCCGCCAACTTTGGCGAAGCCCTTAGCAGCATCCGCCCGAACCTTGATCGCCCGGACGATGACCGCGAGGAAATCACCCAGGCCGTGCAAGCGTTCACCGCGCGGCGCATTCAGCAACGTCTGGAAGCGACCATCGAGATTCCGCCGCTGGCCGAAACCGCGCAAAAAATCATCAAGCTGCGCGTCGATCCCAACGCCACCATCGACGACATCACCGGCGTGGTCGAAACCGACCCGGCGCTGGCCGCACAAGTGGTGAGCTGGGCGGCGTCGCCGTACTACGCCTCGCCGGGTAAGATCCGTTCGGTGGAAGACGCAATCGTCCGCGTGCTGGGTTTCGATCTGGTGATCAACCTCGCGCTGGGCCTGGCCCTCGGCAAGACCCTGAGCCTGCCCAAAGACCACCCGCAACACACCACGCCGTACTGGCAGCAGTCGATCTACACCGCCGCCGTCATCGAAGGCCTGACCCGCGCCATGCCGCGCGCCCAGCGCCCGGAAGCCGGCCTGACCTATCTGGCCGGTCTGCTGCATAACTTCGGTTACCTGCTGCTGGCCCACGTGTTCCCGCCGCACTTCTCGCTGATCTGCCGCCACCTGGAGGTCAACCCGCACCTGTGCCACAGCTACATCGAGCAACACCTGCTCGGTATCAGCCGCGAACAGATCGGCTCGTGGCTGATGCGCTACTGGGATATGCCGGACGAGCTGGCCACCGCCCTGCGCTTCCAGCACGACCCAAGCTACGACGGCGCCTACGCCGAATACCCGAACCTCGTCTGCCTGGCCGTGCGCTTGCTGCGCAGCCGCGGAATTGGCTCTGGCCCGGATGAAGACATTCCGGATGCGCTGCTCGAACGCGTCGGCCTGACTCGCGACAAAGCCAATGACGTCGTCAGCAAAGTCCTTGAGGCTGAAGTGCTGCTGCGCGAACTGGCCTCGCAGTTCAGCCAGGCATAAAGAAACCGCTCTCACGGATCATTCTTATTCGTGAGAGCGGCCATTACAGCGTCGTTCATTCATCAGGCAATGAAACGTGCTATCCATCCGCTTGTAGGAAAACTCAACCGGTCTTTCCAATACTCACCACAGATGACGATTTTATTTTGCGCGGTGACGTGCAGATCCAAACTATTTTCGAGTTTCTCGGCCTGATCAAAAGATACCCACCCACTACCGTTGAATGTCGAATCGAGCTCGCCGGTAAGACGATAACGTGCACAGACGGCGTGCATCTCATCAGTAGCATACGTTCCACCACTGGTGCCAGCGACAATCAACTTGCTTTCATCCGCCTCGCCAAAGGCGCAGCTCGACCATTTTTGGCCAATCTCAGGCACAACTTTGGTAAATAACGGTTGGCCATTGTTGAACAGAGGGTGAGGGAAGCCATCCGCAGTGAGTACGACAATCACCCCTTCACCTTGGAAGCTTCCACCAATCTGGCCTCCTGCTAAAGCAATGATTCCGTCCTTTTTCCTCACGGCAATATCGCGGAAAATCGGCAGCCGATCAGAGGACACAATGGTCGTCTTAAACTTGTCGTCCCGCACTCCATCTTTTGTAAAGCGCACGGCATAGGCACCGAAGGTGCCTTCATCATGAAAGTCGCCATACACCACCAAGCCACCGTCTGGTTGAGCAGCCACTCCACGGGCGTGGTTATCACCTGCCGGACCCAACTCAGCCAGCTCAACAGTGGCCGAACCGGTTCTGTTGAAGGTTTCGTCAAAACTGCCATCAGGGTTGAGTCGCATGACCAGACCTTTGGCTTGCCCCGTAGAGCGATCACGGCCAAAACTGACCAAGGCAATTTTTCTGTCTGGCAACTCAATACCGGACGCTCCTGAACTGGCCGTGCTCTGAACAGCAGGCTCAATATCTCGAGATACATTTTGGCGTGCGAGTGCAGCCGTGGCCGCTCGACTTAGTGTTACGGGTACTGAACCGTACGGAAAGGTAACCACGCCGCCCTCACCAAACTTATCGTTGAGTCGGCCGTCCGGCAGTAACTGGATCGCAACGAAACCGCTTTCAGAACTCGGCGGCCGCGACGTGTAATCGACTGTAATCAGCACCCCACCATTACCGAGCAAGCTTGCGCCCAATTTCCCTGATAAAAGTTTTTCCCCGGTCAAAATCCGCGCAAAACCTTGCTGGTTCTCGCCAAACCCGGTGCCAACGTCAAGCTGTCCCTTTTCAGTTAGCCTTGCGACTACGAAGCCAGGGGACACACCTGACTCATTCGCCACAACGAGCAGCCGACCGTCAGGCAAAGGAAGGACAGCTTGCGGGGCAATGCTGACAAATTCAGGAAACTCCCAATTGAGTATGCCGTCATTGGCGAATGTTGAATCAAGCTCACCTGCTTGTACGGTCATGCTGATAACTCTCCAATCCGGATAAGTCCCTTTACTGCTGGACGCCCCCATCAAGCCTCAACATGCAAACAAAAACACCTGTCATTTCTGACAGGTGTTCATGGCCGTACGCGCCAATTAACCGACTTATCGAGCCAAGCCTGGCACCCACCGCATTTTAGAAGAATGGCGCTTCAAGCTTTCGGCTTGGCCTTCCTCGGCTTCAAATATTTCATCAAACCCTGAAACCACATCACCAGCGCAGGATTACCCTTGAGCTGGATCGACTTGTCCTGAATCCCCTGCATAAACGCCAACTGCTTGTTCTTCGCCTGCATCGTCGCAAAGCCATAACCGGCATCTTTAAACGCAATCGCAAACGCCGGCTCCGCCACCACGCCAGACTTGCTGGTGATGCGCTGATCCTTGACCACAAAATGCCGCGCCACCTTCCCGTCCAGCGTCTGCAGCTGAAACACCAGATCCTTGTCACCCAACTGCTGCTGGAACGCAGGATTTGTCCGGCTGGCCTTGCCCATCAACAAACCCATCATCCACAGAAGAAAACGAAATTTCATGCGCACAGCCTCAAAAGGAAAATGAACGGCCGAGGCAGTGTAAGGGATTCGGACGATAACGCCAGTATCTGACGCCTTTACAAGAGGATGCAGACCATTTCCCGCACGATGACCACCAAGTCACAATTCAGCGCTCGCCCACTGATCGTTCCCCCGCTCCGCGTGGGAATGCATCCCGAGACGCTCCGCGTCTCACCACTCACCTTTCCTACACCTGTTGAAACACATCCCTGTAGGAGCCGGCGAAGCCTGCGATCTTTTGATCTTTCGCCCCGCGAATCTATGGGAAATTTCCTGCAAAGTGCGGGGCTGTCCATGAACTAGGCGAGTTGGTGCGGTGGGGATAGGCTCTGTGGGTCGCCGCAAAATCGGTGATACGGACGTGCAAGTCCGGTTCAGGTGCACAATCGTTAGTGGCGTTTCGCCGAGCGTTTTCCTATGCTCCCGATCGTTATGGCGGCTGTGCGTCGGAGACCTTCGGGTCTGCCGGGTTCCTGGACCGGTCTTGCACACCTACGCACAGCTGCCACCTATTCGAAGTGCAAAGCGAATTGGTGTCGGCCCCATAACTTCAGGAAGCTGCACCATGATCAAACCAACACCCAATCCCCCAGAGAATCCAGACGTTTCGCCCTACGAAACCCTGGAATCAAAGAAATTCCACGAAGCCGCCGAGCGCGCCCTCGACCACCATTTCAAACCAGCCGTCGAACCACATCCCAAACGTGAGAACGGCCTCTTCAAACTCTCCCCCGGCACCGACGCCGAAGCCCTCATGGCCAACGCCTCCGAAGACCTGCTGTCCATCAGCGTCATCGCCTGTGACCTCGCCGACGACCTCCACGGCTCCCGCCGCTCGGTGGCACTGGCCCTGAGCAGAATGGCGGACGGGGTGAGATTGATGGTGGAAGGGACGCTCGACCAGATTGAAGTGCGAAGCGTGGCGGCCAAGCCGTAGCGAAGTTTGTGGATGAAAAAAGGGGACGTTAAGTCCCCTTTTCTAAATCTCGATAACAAAAACTAGCGAAAGTCCTCTGCGCTTTTTGGGCGCGTTTCCAACCCCTGGAGCGCCGCCCGGTTTATGTAGGCATTCCCTCCCTCACCGCAATACTGCCGGAACACCGCCTTGTCGTCCTTGAGCACCGTCAGATAACTCAGAAAGGCTTGATTAACGAGGTAGGTATAAGCACCGTTTTTGAACTTGATGATGTTCAAGTTCACGCTGCCTTCCGAAGCGTTCACGACAAAGAATTTGCCCTTGGGCGGCAAAGCCGTCTTCGGATAGACCATCTCTATTTTGCTCGGCACGCCGTAACGGTACTGAACAAAACCGGCCGTGGGCTTGTTGTTTCCCCGTGCACAAACGGAAACCGTCTTACCACCCTCCAACGGGCAACTGAAGTAAATGTCTTCGTCATCTGAACACAACGTTCCATCCTGCCCGCCCTTCAAAGGCGCTGTTTCTTGCGAGACGCGTTCTGGTATTTGAGTGACATCGGCGCAATTGGACAAACACACCAGCTTCGAAAGCTCCGGAACATCACTTTCAGTAAACAGGTACGTCGCTGAACCGTCACGGTTGCGGGCGTGGTACACGGGAACACTGACGGCCAGCCCCTTGGCAGACACCGGCACCTCGGTATTCCGACCCGAGACGACCCAGCCTTCGGCCTCCCCGCACAACTCCTCCAAAGCGACATCATTGAACGGATCTTTCGTGGGCACGGCGAACGGCTTGGCATCACCTCGGCAGTCGTAGCCATGCCAATAGGGCCCGGTGTTCATATCAATGTCGATCGAGAAAACATAAGCGCCGTCGAGCACCACTTTTCCGCTGTCGTAGGTGAATACCAGCCAGCGACGCGACTTCGCCTGTGAGGAGTTTTCCTCCTCCAGGATGTAGCGCTCGCCATCTCGATACAGCCAGAAAACACTCATCGCTCCGGCCGATACCGGCCTTTCGGAGAGACGTTGCCCGGACTTAGCGTCCACCAGAAAATCGTCTTTCAGCGCCAGCGCACAATCGCTGTCGGCGGCCATGCAAGACTCGAGTGACGGGAACATCGGCCCTGCCCCCACAGAGAAAGAACACAGCAATAACGCGATCAAGCCTAATCTTTTCAACTTGCTTCCCTGCTCATGATTTACGGATCTGATTGAACAGACTTCTTTCTTCAGCCCAGTTCTCTGCGTTTTAAAGCGAGTAATCCATCACTTCTCCCAACTGCCAGCATTGTCCACGGACAAACCGATACTCGAAGACGTAGTCGGTATCTGGCTTCTGCAGGATCGCGATCGCCTTGTCACCCCGCTGTTCCTTGACGGTCAACGTCAGGCCCTGGGCCTCTCGCTTTGCTTGATCCGGAATGACAGGAAACTTAAGTTGATCGCCGCTGAGACTGCGTTTTTCCATCTCAGGCTCAGGATCGCCGGCCACGGTCGTGGCCATTCTCAGCGGTCGTTGTACGAAGGCTTTTTGCACATCTGCGCGTTCGGAGAACGCTGAGAGGAACGCTGAAAAGTCGGTCGAAGGGCAAGCAACATTGGACGTATCAACCTCGGCTTTGAGTGGATTCTGGCCGATGTCCTGATGCAGTTTTGAATCCGCAATTATCTTTGCATCCAAGTCTGCCAAGCGCTTTTTAATGCTGGTCGCATCCTTGTAAGCACATTCGACCTTTACATCATCCGCCAGATTTAGACCGTCGAGGCAGTTCTCAAGCTCGGGATCTGGTGGGTCGCCGCTAAAAAACCGCAAGGCCAACTGATCGCCGTCCTTCACCAAAGGCAATTCCAGCACCGAATAGGAATCACCTTCGAATTGACTGTGCGAGACTTTTTGTTTTGTCAGAACAAACATGGACTTCCCCGCTTGCTCCGGGAATTTGCGCTCGAAGAAGAACACCGAGGCGATCTGCTCACCTTCGACTTTCCACACATAATTCAGCGAAGGCTTCACCGCATTCGTGGTGGTGTAGAAGATCTCGGCGTAAGGAACATGCCCTTCCCTCACCTGACCTTTGAGGTTGTTCTTCAAAAAGAACACGGTGATTTTTTGATCACCGAGCGAGGCAACTACAGGCGGATGCAGCTCACCGATGGTTTGTGGGTCACTCGCTATTGCCTGCTGAGCCAACAAGGCAACCACGAATCCGAGCGCACTCATACAACTTAAGAGCCTGGCCAATTCCACTCACTTCCCTGTTAATCAATCTTCAAATGTTTAGGCGGAGGGTTTTACGATGACTCAGGTGCGCCGCACTTCAGCTCTTTGATTTGCTCATTCTGGATCGGTATCACACAAGCGAGCCGCTTCTCTCTTTCCCCACGAAGCTCGAACAAGCTGAGCGTCAGGTGTAAACCATCAGTAGCGAACGCATGATCCTCAAACACCGCACTGGCATAGCCATCCCAAAACGACTTGCCCTCGAAACTGCAGAACCGCTTGGACGCCAGCACTCGCCAATTGCCATCGGGCGCGAGAAGCTGGACATTGAGGCAAGGGTTGCCAAACGTAGTGACGTAGCGAGCTACCACATCACCGAAACGTTGCGAGGCCGATGCAGAAACCTTGGCCACATCGACCACTTCACTCGGGCCGTCAGGCGCAATCGCATCCAGGTAGGCGGCACGCTCCAGACTCATTCTGGTGATGCACTTATTGAGTACTTGGGAATAAGCCTGCGAACCGGGTGCGACAGCCGTGGTTTCGAGGGGGCAGGTGGTGTCACGCAATTTGATCCAGGCACGTTGCGACTCTTTGGCAGCGGTCATATTTGTCTTGGTCAGTTCCGGTTCGGGGCTGGACTCAAACCGCGACATCAGTTTTTTGTAGCTGGCATTGAGTCGTGCGTCGGCATTCTTACGGTCGGCCTCCAAGCACTCATCGTATTGCCAGCTCACGTTGATGACTTTGCAGGTGTCCTCGGCATGCGCGATTGATGCGCACAGCGTTCCAAGAGGCAATGCGATAAAACGGACAATCCTGTTCAATTTTTCATTCCCTGATGTGCAGTTCGCTCAATCACTCTTTGCGGAATTTTCTGCGCCTTGCCGTCGGCGCTCATCGCGTCGCGGTACTCGCGGTAATAACGCTGCGCTTCTTCTTTCCGATCAAGGCGCCAGAGTGAATCGGCGATGTTCAACATCAGTACCGTGCGTTTACCAACGGCCTCAACGCCGCGATAAAACTTCAGCGCCAGCTCATCTCTACCGCCCTCGGCCAGATAAAAACCCAGGTCGTTGTACGCCTGAACATTTTGCGCCGGGGGATGGCACGCCATGTAGGACTCTGGACTCAAAAAAGGCAGGCTCGATTCGATGGAGTCAGCGCGGGACTGCGCAGCTTTGATGGTCGAGATATATTTCAACCAGTCCTTCGGGGACTCCGTTTCCAGGCTAGGTGCGCGGACTTCGCCATCTTCCGAAAACCACTGATTACCCACCCATTTGCCGAGACAAAAACGAGGGGAACGCTCGGCCAGCACGCAACCGGTTTCCATGGAGATCACATCGCAATGCTGTTGCGACACGAGTTTTTCTTCTTGATTCTCGTCCGACAACATGCCGAAGACCACCGGGTCGAGCAATAAGGTTTTCTTGTCAGGACTGAGCCAATCCGAGTGCCCATCAGCGCCAACATCGGCACTGAAGAGCGGGAAGGTTTTGCCGTTGGCGGTGAACCATGCGGTCGCCGAATCCACACCGGGCATCGTCCATTTTGTCGCTCTAAACGTCACGGTGTGTCCGTCGATGCCGACTATCGGTGGATCCTCGGCAAAGGCACTTGTGGCGGCAAGAAAGCTGCCGATCATCAACACCCACTTAAGGCTGGCCATAGACGATCCTCTTCACCGCCGGGCTTTCTGACATTAACTGTCTCTTCGTAACGCCATAGGCCTTGATCAGCTCGTCCCGAGATCCCTTCGAGCCAAAAGAGCGCTGGTTATTATCGAAGCTGTATTGCTCCAATCGCCCTGCTGTCGAGTAATACCCATGCCACTCCGCGCAAGCACCACAACCGCCATAGCCGCCTATCGAAACAAGACTGCCCTGGGTGCCCTCCACGCAATCCATCGCCACAACAACATTGCTCAACATTTTCGTCTTCGCACCGTCGGAAGTGAGTTGTGAAACTTTGCTGATATCGCGTCGAAGCACCTTGCTACCGATGTTGATGGTCTGGTCGGAGCAGACCGGGATGACGTGGGTTTGCGCACCATCCACCGTCACCGATCGGCAGGACGACACCAACACCACTTCAACACCGCCGCACTGCATGACATCGCGCTGGGTAAAGGCGTCCGAAGGCGCGGCGAAGGCTG
Source organism: Pseudomonas sp. SDT291_1_S447 (assembly GCF_054070155.1). Taxonomy (NCBI): domain Bacteria; kingdom Pseudomonadati; phylum Pseudomonadota; class Gammaproteobacteria; order Pseudomonadales; family Pseudomonadaceae; genus Pseudomonas; species Pseudomonas sp. SDT291_1_S447. The sequence goes on along the minus strand of NZ_JBSVXS010000007.1, from coordinate 52,209 downwards.
GCAGAGAGAGCAGCAGCGAAAGGCTGCCCGCGAGAAGACGGTTCATCCACTCACTCCTCTTCCATCGGCGACGATTCCACGTCGGTCATGCTCAGCAGCCGGAATTCGTTTTTCACAAATTCGTAGTAACGGTCCCGGTTACCACTTTCCAAAGCATTCCCTTGGGCATCTTCTTCGCCGTCGAGCGTGATGCCGGACACGATAATCAAGCTGCTGTCGGGCTGGTAAACCATGCCGAACGTGCTGCCGTCGTAAGCATTCGGTAGACCGCCAACGACTTCCCCAGTCTGAGCGTCCAGCACTTCGCCGCAAATCGCGCTGCCGCCACAGCCGAGCCTGTGCAGGATGTAATGGCCGGCGAAGTTGACCTTGCCTTTCAGGGCTTGCACCCGTGCCTGATCCATCATTGGGCTGCTGTTTTCTTGCGGCACCAGCTTATGGTTGGGGCCGTTGAAAACTGGCGTGACGGTGTAATCCTTGAAGGTTGGATCGGCAGCGAATGCCATAGACGCGGCAGCCAATATCAAGCTGCCGAGAACAATCGAAAATCCTTTCACGTAGTAACTCCGTAAATGCCGTGGGGACCGTCGGCTTACTCAGCCTGCCCTTCGTAACGCTGTGTCTGCGGGTCGAATTGCCACAGATGTGGCCGGGTCATGGCCTTTTCACCCTTGTAGCGAATCCGCCCGCGCTTGTCCCTGATGTAGGAGTAGATCTCGATGTCCTTGAACTCACCTCCCCCCTTGGCTGGGCCGTCCAGAACTTTGACCCCGGCGAAGTAACCGCCGCCCGAATACCTCAAATAACCACGGCACTGGATCAGGAAGGCGAATGTGCTATCCATTGATGAGCCAATGCCGACGCGGGAATTGAAGATGAAGTCTTCGATGCCATCGCCATTTAGATCGCCGCGAAAAACCACGTGGCCCGGATCGATAGAAAATTCTTTTCCATCGAGACTGGAAAGTATGTCTTCCGGATGTTCACTGCTCTGCGACCATTGCGATAAGAAATATTTCGAGTCAGCTTCCTGATTGCAAACTTCTGCCGCCATAACAGCTATCGGCAACCAGCTCACACATAACACCAGCAATCGTTTCACTTCGCATCCTTCGAATTAATCAATTGCAACTCACCATCCCGATACAACACCTCACACCCCACCCACGCCGGATCAACCTGTGGCATCACCGCCGACGGCTTTCGCAACTCACGCAGCAACGTCGAGCCATGCGACAAGCGCCCACCCATCCGCGCAATCACCGCCCGCGCCGTTTGGTAATGCGCATGCCGCCCCGGATCGAGGGTGTCTTCGAGCAAAATATCCTTGCCCAGAATGCCCTGCACCTGCCCCGGATAAATCATGAACCCGGTGGCCTGCTCCGCACCTTCGCGACCGTCCTGCCAGAAGCTGCCGTCGCGGGTGCGCACGTCGGGATGCGGCGCGAACCAATGCTCGCGGTCCGCCAGCGGCATGGCGTGGTGCAGACGGAAGAAGATGCGCATCAGGTTGTCGCGATACCACTCGCGTACTTGCAGGTAGTAGCCGCGCAAGCCCGGCAGGCCGCTCGAATGGGCGAGGCGGATCAGACCTGGCCATTGCGGGAATGGTTGTAATGGCAGCTCACTCGACGCGGGTCGAGGGGTGGCCGGATCGGTTTCCCAAGGCAAGCGGTGAGGACTGTTTTCAAGGTTGTCGTAAGCGGTCGGCGGACGGCCCAGCCAATCGCCGCCGCTACTCGCCAGCGCCGTGGCGATGCACAGATTGCCTTGCACCACGAACACGTAAAACCGGGTGAACCAGTCCGCGAGTTGTTGGCCATCGGCAGCTTGGACGACGAGTTCGGCCAGTTCCCGATCAAAGCGCTGCAAGCCGTTTTCAAGGTTCAGCAAATGGCCGCGAGCCTTGCGTTGCATACGCCAAAACAACGGCAACGAACGCAACATCCTCAGTGGTTGCCACGGCAGATGTGGCGTCGCGCCGCCAACTTCACCAGCGTAGTTATCGGCGCTGATGCCCCAGTCGGCCAACCGGGCGAGAAACAGATCATTGTTGATGTAGGACGCGCCGCCGAACACCGCGGTGAACGGCTCGTTGTCCTGCAGCACCCGCGCATCCCAACGCGCCATGATCGCCGGAATACTCGCGGCGGCTCGGCGTTGGGCGTATTCCACCAACACGCTCGGTTGCGGCGGCAGGATCTCGGCGATGTTGGCGGCGGTCAGGTGTCGGCGCCAGCCGTAGTCGCTGATCGGTCGGTATTGCAGCAGCCACAATTGCGCACCGTCCCAGGCCCATTCGACGTCGCCGGGCACGTAGTGGAACACGCGCAGTACGTCTTGCAGAAAGCGCCAGAGCAGGTCTTCGGTCAAACCGTGGGACGGCGTGAACGTGCCGCTGCGCCAAGCATCGCCAAGCCGCGAAAGCGTTGCCCGCGAGGGGCTGACGCGACCGTCGGCGAGCGATTCGAGATGGCCTACAACCCATTCGAGCTCTACCGACAGATGCCGCACAAACGCGATCCCGGAAACCACCGGAGTGATGAAGCGCTGCACCACCACTTCCTCGACGCCTTCGGCCGTCAATTCAGCAATGCGTTTCGGCACATTGGCGGTCGGCTCGCGCAGATAGGTGGTGCTCAAACCGGCATTCGCGGAGTCGGCCTGATCTTCGCCATAACTGGAGGAGCGCACCGCCCAGGTCATATCAGGTTGGGCGGCGAGAAACGTCGGCAGACGCGGATCGCTGCAATCGTTGAGCGTCAGCGCTGCCGGTACCGCTTGCCGCGCCAGTTCAGCCAGGCGCAAACGCCCGCCCTTGGTGTGGGCGACAAACCCGCGCTCGCCCGACTCCAGCCACTCGGCGAATTCGGCGGGCGAGTCGATCCACGGGTAATGACCCCAACCAGATTTGAGGCTGATGGTCAGATCAGCGCGGGCGAGAATCGCCGACCACGCCGCCGCTTGCTCGATGCCGAGCACCGCGTCCTGATCGCCCCAAACCAGCTCGACCGGATCGGTGATCCACTCCAGCAGCGGCAGCGCAGTGTCGGCGCGAATCAGATCCCAGTGCGGCACGAACGCACGGCAGCGCGCATAGCCGGCGCCCATGCGCTGGTACTGCTCGGGCGTCCAAGTCTGGTTGGAAAACTTGCGCGCGAACAGCGTGGGTTTGTTCGACAGCAGCCAGTGGATGGTCTTGCGGATCGGCAGCGGTGACATCAGCGCCGGCAATCGACGCTGCCACAAAAACGCACCGACCGGCGCCAACAAAACGCTGCGGGAAAAGTGTCCGGGCCGACGCTGCAACGCATGCAATACAAGCAAAGCATTGACCCCGACTGCCATGATCGCGCTGCCCTTCTGCGTCATCGCCAACAAGGTCTGCGCGTAGTCCGCCAGATCCTCGCAGGTTGGCAGCGGATTGGCGCCGAAGCCCGGCAACTCCAGCGGCACCACGTCGTAGCGCTGAAAGTGCGGCAGCGCGTCGTCCCACCAATCGGCAGCGCTACCGTTGCCGGCTAGCAGGTACATCAACGGCTTGCTCATGAGCGATCCTCAGGTCAGATCGCGCAGAGCGGCGTCGAGGGTTGGATAGCGGAATGTGTAGCCAGCCTCGGTCAAACGCTGCGGCACCACGCGCTGACCGTCGAAGAACAGCTGCGCCATCTCCCCCGCCAATGCACGCACTGGCGCGGCGGGAATATGGAACCACACCGGACGCTTGAGGACCTTGCCGGCCTGCTCGGCGAACGCTGCCTGACTGACCGTTTCGGGCGCGACCATGTTGTAGGTGCCACGCAGAGTGTCGTCGTTGAAAGCCCGCGCGATCGCCTGAAGCACATCGTCGCAATGCACCCAGCTCATGATCTGCCGACCATCGCCCATGCGTCCGCCGAAACCCAGACGGAACGGCAGCAGCAACGGCGTCAACGCACCGCCGGGGCCGAACACCACGCCGAGGCGCAGCACCACCTGACGCACGCCAAACTCAGTGGCCGGTTGCGCGGCGGCTTCCCAACGCGCACAGAGTTCGGCCATGAAGCCGTCGCCCTTGCTGGCGTGTTCGTCGAGGCTTTCGCTGGCATCGCGTACGCCGTAGAAACCGATGGCCGAGGCTTGAATCCATAGCGTGGGTTTGTGCTTGGTGTTCTTCAGCCAGGTCATCAACGCTTCGGTGGTGCCGACTCGGCTGGCGAGCAGTTGCGCCTGACGCTTGGGAGTCCAGCGTGGGCCGGCGACAGGGGCGCCGGCGAAATTGATCACTACGTCGAAGGCTTCGTCGTGGCTAAGTTCGCTGAGCGAATGCACACAGCGGATGCGACCGTTGAATAGATTGGCCGCGGTCAACGGATCGCGCGTCAGTACGCTGAGCGAATGGCCCGCGTCGAGTAATTGATTGACCAAGGCTTCACCGATGAACCCGGTACCGCCAGTGATCAGCACGCGTTTGAAAGCGCTGCCGGCAAACGGGTTGGATTGGCTCGGAGTCTTTACTGCAGGAGACTTTCGGCGGTCATGCCGATAAAGCCAGAACAACGGCGGCAACAACACCAGCAATGCAAAGCCGTCGAGCCACAGGTGCGACCAGACCTGTTGTTGCGCAGACAGCCACATATCCTGCGGCGCCCATAACAGGATGCCGGCGCTCAACCAGCCCCAGACTCCCGGGGCTTTCAAGCGATTGCCCAAGTGCACCAACGCGAGCATGTACAGCGAATAACTTTGCAGCGTCGCGCCGAACAGCGCGAGCCACCAGACTTGTTGTTCGTGGCCGGCGGTGGGAACCGCATCAGCGCCCCAGAATGCGAGTTCGAGGGTGTGCAGATAGCCGTCGAGTAATCCGGAATGACCGGCCCAGGTCAGGGTGAGACCGGCGAGAATGTGCACGATTGCGGCGGCGTATAACCAGAGCACTAACGCGGGGCGAAGGGAGATAGAGGGGGCTGGCATTCCGTGTCCTGAGCGCATTCCTTGGGGGTGGGGAGTTTAAAGGAAAATCGCGGTCGTCAGATGCTCAAAAACTAAACGTTTTACCGGACGGATTCAGACTCAACGACTGCGAAAACGCATCAGACATGACCCGGCATTTCAGATGCAGTGACTGGCCTTGATAGGTTCAGCGCCCTGCGATCCCAATCGCCCCACGTTGAAGATGCCCAACTGATTACCTTTGTCAGCCGCCATCTGATAACAGGCTAACGCCCGGGACATATCCTTCGCTCCAAACTCGCCACCTTCAAAGGTCGAGGCCAGATAATTCATCGCATCAGCTGAGCCCATGGAAATAGCACGAATAACCTGCTCTTTTGCCTGCTCGGGATGGAGGCAAGGGCCGTTATAGTCAGTGGAGTTTCCTGAACAAAGAAACGTGGCATAGGCCAGCGCGCCACTTGGTATTTTCGAGGCCGCTTTGAACAACGCCTCTACCTTGCTCGTTTCCAACTGAGACGCCATTTGCGAAAGGCTCAGGCTTGCCGCCGACAGGCTCGCCTGCGCGTCACCCGACTCTGCAGCACAGACAAAATTTTCCAGCGACGCTTCAATCAACTCCACCGTCAGCGGGTATTGCTCAAGAAACCCTAGCCCGCCCAACGCTTCGGCACGCTGATAACAGAAGTTCTCAGCGCGGCTCATTCCCGGGTTCTCTGTTGCGACAAGATCCTTCTCACTGATCGACCAATCCTCAATCCCCTCAAGCACCCAGCACGCCTGACGAGAGAAGTTGAAGATTTTCACATTGCTGTTGCCTGCCCTTTTATCCACAACGTTGACGTGACTGTCGTCGACCTCTTCGATCTCGACTCCAGGTGTCTTGCCGGGCGTGATGGCGGCCATCAGCGGATAGTTGAAAGTAGCTCCACTGACTCCCGAGGTCGAAGGCTCAAAGGTACTTCGATCCTTTCCTGCTACCGGTTTCAACACCAGCGACTTGACCGTCATCGCAGTCAGACGGCGTTGTGATTCGCTGTTGGCGGAAAACGCTGTCAGGAACGGCGCGAACTCCTCCGAGGGGCAAGCGTCGCTGGTCGGTGCCGTCGAAGCGCTCTTATCGGATGCAAGCGCAGGGACAATCTTGTCCAGATACGCCGAGCGCTCGCGACTCATTCTAGCGATGCACGAGTTAACGGCGAACACATGCGCCGGCATCCCCGTCTCGATTTCGAATGCCTCCAAAGGGCAGTTCGCATCGCGCAATTTCAACCACGCACGTTGCGATTCTTTAACCTTCGCCGCGTACTCCGCACCCAACGCCGGATCTGCTCGATACTCAGACTCAAGTCGCGTCATTAGCTGCTTGTAGCTGACATTCAACTGCGCATCGGCAGCCTTCTTCGCCGCCTCCGAGCAGGGCACCATTTCCAGGCTTGAGGTGACATGGCTGCAATCGTCCTGCGCATAGGCCGCTGAAACTGGCAGTAGTAGCGCGGCTAGCAGGGTAAAAACAAAACGGTTCAATGTGTTCTTCCTTGAGTCATTCAGGTTTTGCGGGGGAGGCAGATTTACCCAAGTCTCCCTTACGGAAAATCTGCTCTATTTGCGCCCGCGGATTCTACTTTCACTTACCGGTCAGCTTGTCCATACCCGGTTGCAGGCGGAAGCTCTTCAGGATGTTGAGGAAGTCTTCCTTGCTCTGCTCAAAGGTTCTGACTTGTGTTGAAGCGTAATTCTCGGCCTTCAACACCATGCTCGGTTCATATCCCTTGTTGGCCAGACCTGCGGTCATGACGAATCGCTCTGTGGCCTCAGTTTCTTTGCCTTGCGGGTCCGTGGGCTTGTAATACTTGCCGCCCATGATTCCTGTGCGCGATCCGATTTGCACTTTTGAAGGGCCGAAGGTTTGAATGACGCCGGCACTTGGGAATGGGTTGCCCATGATCGGCGTGGTCAATACCGGGAGCAGATTAAGGGCTTTGCCGATGTCGTCACTCAAACTCAGGCTGTAAAGCAGGTTCGGATTGTCAGTGGGATGCCAGGCCATGGTGATCGAGTAGTGGGCTTTGCCATCATCGGCGATGAAGCCGAAGGGCAGGCAAAAGCCAGTCTCTTTGGGTATCTCAAATTCTGCGCGTGTGCGGAACCGGGCGAGCAGGTCACGGGCGGCGGGGAGTAGTTTTTCGAACGAACTTCTGTGTTCGGAATAGTCGCTTTGTTGGCCGAATGCGAAGCGATAGATTCGGTCGTCACGCCACAAGAGCACGATGAGTTTGTCGGGATAGCGAGCGCCGTAGGCGTCTGGCATGCCGAAGTCGAAGGCGGACTGCTCGGCGTAGAGTTCATCTGTTGGGTAGGTATCGAATTCTTTTTTGTAGGCTTCCAATTCAACTTCAAAATGTTTGTAGGGACGGTTTTCTCTTTTGAATTGACTTATAAAGTCCGCCAGCACAACGAGTTCGGTGCTTACTTTTCTGATTCTGGTTAATGTTTTGCGGAGATCGAGTCGTTGCTTTTGCAGTGATTTATATTTTGCGGGGGCCGAGCGAGATAAGTCACCTGTCATTATTTCTGAAATTTTGTCGATTTTGTTTTTTACTACACGTTCTTTTGCCACGGTTATGTCTGGGCGATGGCTGCTGACCAATTCGTTAAAGGTTTCTAAATCGGTTTTAGGTGAGACTTCAATGGTGACTAGACCGTATGCATCATTTGTTGGATCACTGCCGTAACTGAGCTGCTTGTCCGCCAAGCGTATATCCGGTGAATAAGTGGTGAAATCAGTGCCGGCAGTATAGGTCCATTGGTCGTTAAGCAGGTGCCACGTTAATTCTGGTTTTATGTCGAATACCGATCGCCCCAAGCACTCTGTTTGTGATTTAGACTCTCCAGTGCCGGCTTGCGCTACCAGTGAACTTATCAGCGCTGACGTAAATAAGGCATATAAGAAGTGAGTGGCATGCATCAGGGGCTTCCGTATCCAGTTGCTGATCGCTATTAACGGGACGTGTATAGCGTATTCGTTCGACGGCTAATTGCTGCGGTGCTGAGCAGATTATCCAAGTCGGACATTGAACAGATCTGCTCTATTGCGCACCGCAAGATTGCTTTCACTTACCGGTCAGCTTGTCCATGCCAGGTTGCAGGCGGAAGCTCTTTAGGATGTTGAGGAAGTCTTGCTTGCTCTGCTCAAAGGTTCTGACTTGTTTTGAAGCATAATTCTCGGCTTTCAATACTAGGCTAGGCTCCCAGCCTTTATTGGCCGTTCCGGCGGTTATGACAAAGCGTTCTGTGGAAGAGTTTTCATCGCCTTGTGGATCAGTGGGTCTGTAATACTTGCCACCCATAAGTCCTTCGCGCGAACCGATCTGCACCTTTGAAGGCCCGAAGGTTTGAATGACGCCGGCGCTTGGGAACGGGTTGGCCATGATCGGTGTGGTCAATATGGGCAGCAAGTCAAAAGCTTTGCCGATGTCATCACTCAAACTAAGGCTGTACAGCAAGTTCGGGTTGTCAGTGGGATGCCAGGCCATGGTAATTGAGTAGTGGGCTTTGCCATCATCGGCGATGAAGCCGAAAGGTAAGCAGAAGCCAGGCTCTTTGGGTATCTCAAATTCGGCGCGTGTGCGGAACCGTGCTAGCAGATCACGGGCGGCAGGAAGCAGTTTTTCGAACGAGCTTCTGTGTCTGGAATAGGCGCTCTGCTGGCCGAAGGCAAAACGATAGACGCGCTCGTCGCGCCATAGCAGGACGATGAGCTTGTGGGGGTGACGAGCGCCGTAGGCGTTTGGCATGCCGAATTCGAAAGAGGACTGTTCGGCATAGAGTTCGTCTGTTGGATAGCTGTCGAACTCTTTCTGGTAGGTTTCAAGTTCAAGTTCGAGTTTTTCAGTAGGTTTTTTTTGTTCTTTGAATTCAGCGATTAGGCCCGGTAATAAAACTCGCTCTATGGTTGCTCTACCCAACTTGTCAAATTTCTCCCTAAGCTCGTCTCTTTCATCCTCTAAGGATTTGTATTGATCAGGATCCGAGCGCGACAAGTCACCGGTCATGGCTACTGAAATTTCTTCTATTTTATTTTTTATAACTCGTTCTTTAGCCTCAACCACGCTTGGGCTATGTCTGTCGACCAATTTTTTAAATGTTTCGAAAGTAGTTTTTGGACTGACATCTATAGTGACGAGACTGTAAGCATCATTTGTTGGATCGCTGCCGTAATTAAGTTCTTTGTCCTCCAGTCTTATGTCCGGAGTGTAGGTGGCAAAATCGAGGCGATCGGTATAGTCCCACTGGTCGTTCAGTAAGTGCCATGATGTATCTTGATTGATATCAAATAGCGAGCGCCCTAGGCATTCTGTTTGTGATTTAGAGTCTACAGTGCCAGCTTGCGCTACCAGTGAGCTGATCAGCGCTGACGTAAATAAGGCATATGAGAAGTGAGTGGCGTACATCAGGGGCTTCCGTATCCAGTTGCTGATCGCCGTTAGCGTGGCTTGTAGAGTGTATTGGTAGATCATTCGCAAAACGTTCGACTACTAAGTTCCTGCAGAGCAGATTATCCAAGTTAGGCATTGAAAAAATCTGCTCTATTCACGCACCGCCAGATTGCTTTCACTTACCGGTCAGCTTGTCCATACCCGGTTGCAGGCGGAAGCTCTTCAGGATGTTGAGGAAGTCTTCCTTGCTCTGCTCAAAGGACCTGACTTGTGTCGAAGCGTAATTCTGGGCCTTTAACACCATGCTTGGCTCATAACCCTTGTTGGCCAGACCCGCGGTCATGACGAATCGTTCTGTGACCTCAGTTTCTCCGCCTTGCGGGTCCGTGGGCTTGTAATACTTGCCGCCCATGATTCCTGTGCGCGATCCGATCTGCACTTTTGAAGGACCGAAGGTTTGAATCTCGCCGGCACTTGGGAACGGGCTGCCCATTATCGGCGTGGTCAATACTGGGAGCAGATTAAGGGCTTTGCCGATGTCGTCACTCAAACTCAGGCTGTAGAGCAGGTTCGGATTGTCAGTGGGATGCCAGGCCATGGTGATCGAGTAGTGGGCTTTGCCATCATCGGCGATGAAGCCGAAGGGCAGGCAAAAGCCAGTCTCTTTGGGTATCTCAAATTCTGCGCGTGTACGGAACCGCGCGAGCAGGTCACGGGCGGCGGGGAGTAGTTTTTCGAACGAGCTTCTGTGTTCGGAATAGTCGCTTTGTTGGCCGAATGCGAAGCGGTAGATGTGCTCGTCACGCCACAGCAGCACGATGAGTTTGTCGGGGTGACGAACGCCAAAGGCATCTGGCATGCCGAAGTCGAAAGAGGACTGCTCGGCGTAGAGTTCGTCTGTAGGGTAGCTGTCGAATTCTTTTTGGTAGGCTTTCAGTTCTGCGACTAATTTATCAGTGGGACGACCCTGCTCTTCAAACTGATCTATTAGCGCTGGTAGTAGAACGAGCTCTGAACTTACTTTGTCGAGTCTCTCAAGTGACGCATTAAGGTCTTTATTTTTTTTGGAGAGCACTTGGTGTTTGGCCTGATTTGATTTCGATAATTCTTCAGTTATCTCTGAAGAAATTTCGTTGATCTCACCCTGTATTACTCGCTTTTTTGCTTCAAGTGAACCATGGCTGTGTCTACGAACAAGTTTATTGAACGTATCGATGGTGGTTTTTGGAGTGACATCTATAGTGACTAAATGAAATGCGTTGTCGGAAGGGTCGCTTCCATAGCTCAACTGCTTGTCTGCAAGATTAATGTCGGGAGAGTAACTGCCAAGGCCGGTGCCATCGGAGTAGTCCCATCGCTCATCAAGCAGGTGCCATGTAATATCTTCTCGAGTTTCAAATACGGTACGCCCGAGACATTCTGTTTTGCTCGAGTCAGATGAAGCCTTAGAAGCAGCTTGGGTGTTTTGAAAGCCCGTCATTAGGATTGTTAGAAATATGGGCCAAAAGTGAAAGTTGCGCATCAGGAGTTTTCCATCGTTTGTGTTTTGGCTGCAGATGCGATCAAGATTTTTCCGTGATTTTCACTTTGGATACTTGGCGTTATCTTGGCAAGAATAGTCATATTGAACCCAGAGTCATTATTTTCGTTTTTTGTCCAGTTGACCGGAAGAGCTGTGATAAAGCCAAGTATTTCTTCGGGCGCTTTGTCGGCGACTGGTTTTTTCCAGAATTCGCTTTCAAATGGCATAAACTCTCTTGCCCTGGCCATCGGGTTGGTAGTTTGTTTTGCGGTATTTTCTTTTTGTTTTATCCAGGTTGGCCAAATGGAATCGTAATTATTAGGGATGAAAGAGAAAGCTTTTTTGTACCGGGTTAAGTTTAGCAATGCCTGTTCTTGTATGCTCTCCCAAGTTTTTGGGGCGGCGGGTTCGTCAATCATTTTGCCTAAGAGTGTAGCTGGTTTGATTTTTACGTCCTGACCCTTCACGTCCAGAGCAAACAGCTTTCGCCATAATTTTTCTCGTAACTTTTTTACTTCAGGGCAAACAGGATGCTGTTTCTTGCCATCGACTGCTGCTGTGGCTGAGATATTGCCAGACACGATTACAGCTAATTCTGAATCTCGATCTCCCACTTGGCTGCGGTCATTGATGTTTGCGCTGCCAATAATAGCCACGCGGTCGTCAGCAATGAGTAATTTACTGTGGATATAAATCTGTTCAGTAACTGGCCGATCTAAATTTTCCCATGTGCGAAGGTTCAACAGCGTCAGATACTTCGACCACTTCATGGTTTCGTATACTTTAAGTTCGTTTGATTGCGCCTTGACAAACTCGATTGCTTTTTTCGCATGTTCTTCAGTGAACCCTCTATCCATCTGCTCCTTAATCGCCATCGCCCGCTGTACTCGTTTTATCAGGCTCTGCTCGCCCAGCGAAATGCTTTGCATCGTCAGGTGAACTTGGGTCATCAGGTTGATCGCGTTGAGCGGTCCTTCGGGGTGCACGGGAAGAACCATGTAGACATGAAAGTTCTCGCCCATTTCGATCGCGCGTTCAATTCGATCGGCCAGCGCTTCGCACAAGGGGTTTATCAGGGCGGTTTGTGGTGTTTGCAGGAGATTCAAGCTCTCGACGGTCGCCTGATTGGTCAAAACCTGCATGACGCCCTGAGTAAACGCCTCGGCCTCTTTGTTTCGTATCATCTCCGCCAATGCGAAATAATTGATTTTGTGAAGCTTCTTAGGGTCCTTTTCCACTTCGTCCAGTCGTAGCCGTTTCTTATAGGTTTCGTACCCTGGTAACCCTGAGATGCTCATCAAGCTTTGCATCGGTCCATCGACTACAGAAGGTGACTCCTTGGTTCCCTCGCCATACGCACTCTGAAAAAACTGGTTCTCAATGTAAATGAAATGCTGCGCCCCCGAGATCGCTTGCAGCATGGCCTGCATGCAATTTGCCTGAACGCCTGTCGGGGCGGAGGCTGGGGCTTTGGCGCCTGACTTGCTGGCGCCCTGGCGTTCTTCGGTTTGCATGCGCAGCGGAGCGCTTCGCAGTACTTGCATGCTCATTTTGCCCTTTGGTGCGACACGTTCGGGTTGCGCGAGGTAGTGCGGTTTGAACGGGACAGGCTCTAGGTTTTTGTCAGCGAACTTCAGCAGGCCTGCCAGAGCGCTCGGCATCTTTTGCACTTTGCCGTCGAAGCGCGCCTGCAGACTGTTCCAGCGATCAATGAAATTGCGCGACAGGTCATAAACCGAGCTGCCTTCCAGGCGCATGTGCACGTCATGCCAAGGCATGCGCGGTTGTTTGATGCTGTCGAGCATCATGCCGCCGGGTGGCAGCAGGCGGGTCGCGGGATCGGCCAGGTAGGAATAGGGCTGGCCCGTTTGAGCATCGCTCAATCGGTCGAGAACCGAGTGCAGGTAGAGGACAAAAGGGGTGGAGATCTGTTCGAATTCCGTCATCGCCTTGGCGGTGATAATCGGCGTTGGCGTGTTGTTGAGCCAGGCATAAAACGCGCCCAGCCCTGTTTGCTGGATCCACAGGCTGGTGAGTTCGCTGCCTTCGTTCAATAGCTGCTCGCTGATTTGACCGCCGGACTTAATGACTTGGCCAGCCCAGGCGGACAAGTCTTGTTGAAACTTGTCCGCCTGCGGAGCAGCGCGCTCTACCCAGGTCTGCACTTCACCCTTGAGGCGGGTGACCTGAGTTTGCAACTTGGCGCGACCCGGCTGAGTGACCGCGGTCACCGCAGGAATTTTCTGTTGCGCGCGCACCAGCCAGTTCTCGACGCGCTGCTGAATGGCCGAGGCTTGCTCCGGTTTGTTCAGCGCCACACCAATGGCCTCGCTGATGGATTTGGCTTCCTGGCGCAGTTCAGTCAGGGCACTGTCGGTTTTTTGCAGCGTCTGGACTTCATGATCAATGGTGCCGACGGCGCCATCGAGCGAGGTTTTCCATTGGCGCAAGCTTTTCTTCCAGCCTTCCAGGTTGTCTCCGGTCAACTGTTGCTGGATGAACTCGGCAATGTAGATCACACCGCCGGTAGAGTACGCAGCACCCGCACCGAGCAAGCGCAGGCCGTCCTTGCCCTTTTCGGCGAACCATTCGCCGGCGTCTTTCTTGGCTTCCCGCAGCACGTTGAACATCTTGTTATCTTTTGCCCATGCCAGCTTGCGCTGGGCCTTGCTCAAGACATCACCCTCCATCAAGGCTGCGCCGATCAACTCGACGGTGGTCATGTACGGGTATTGCTTGTGGGCTTCGATTTCCTTGATCGGCGGGATGCACGGGTTGTAAAACTCGTTGGCGGTTCGGCCTTCGGCGGCCAGACGAAAGTTGTTGTCATCGCGGCGCCCGTAGGCGAGGTCGATCCCACCGACGTAGGCGATTTCGTTGTCGATCACCACCATCTTCTGGTGATGGGAAAAGAACAGGCCAAGGGTGCCCATGTCGCTTTGCTGGATCGCCGGCAGGCACCAGACTTTTTTCTTCGCGAGACCGGCATTCAGAACAAACGCGGCCACCATGGTTTCCAGATCACCGGTATCAACGGCGGCCTTCGGCGACAGCCAAGGCATGAGGTAGATGTCCGGTGCCGCGCCTTTGTGCAGCGCATGGTGCAAGCAGTCCCACAGCCGGGTTTCGCCCTCCAGCCGCACTTCGTAGTTGATCTGCCAGCCGGAAATGAAGATGGATTTCTTAGCGTTTTTTATCGCATTGGCGACATCTTTGAAGTAGTCGCTACCGGTGGTGAAAAACTTCACTTCGTTGCCCGGGCGCTCAGGTGAGAACGCTTCGCCGTATTTGGCATTGCCTTTGATGAACCAGCCAGGAGCGGAAGTAGCGGTGTAGGCATCGCCTTCTTTTGAGTTGAGCTGGTTCAGTTGCTTGGGCTGAACGCCGTTCAAGTTGCTCATGCCTTAAATCCCTTTAATTTGTCGAAGAGTGCAATGCCGTCGGTCAGTGACAAGTTTTCGAAGGCGCTGAGTTTGTCTGTGCCGGCTTGTTCGTGACGGGCGTTGGAGTGGGGCTCGCTGCTGAAGTCCATACTTGCCAGTGCCAGCAGTTCACGCTGTTCTTCAGACCAGCCGGTGTCGGTATGTGCCTTGAGCGCAACGCATTGACCTGGATATACCAGCCAGAACATTTCCGGATTTTGTGGGTATTCGAGGGACAGCTTCTTCTGAACAGCATCGGTAAGGGTGACTTTGCCTTCGTCATCGGTTTCGCCTTTGGCGATGACGTCGCTTTCCGGCACGCGACCGATTTTTTTCCAGGTCGGCTCGCTCATTTTGATGATGCGCCACGGTGTGTTCGCCAATGCAAAGGCGCCGTCCCCCGGGCGGTCAGCCAGACGAATGTCAAAGCGCAGGTTCTTCGGCTCGACCGGCGGGACAGGCGTTCGGGCATTGCCCTGCGCGCGATCCATCAGGCTTCCGGCCTTGTCTTTATCCGCGAGCGCCGGTAGCACAGGCAGCAAGATAGCAATCCCCGAACCTGTTCCCGCAGCCCCGCCGGCGTTGATCTTTACCAGCGGCCCGACGACGGTGATGCCGCCGGCGTCGAGTTTGACAAAGCTGCCTCCCGCGTTGATCGTCAGTTCCGTTCCCGCCTCGATCACTATCTTGTCGCCAGACTTCAGGTGAATTTCTTGCCCGGCATAGGTCAACTGAGCGGTGCCCAGTTTGATGTGCTGGTTCTGGCTCACGCTAAGGTGGTCGTTGGCTTTGACTTCAATCTTGCGGTCGGCAATCGTGGTGCGGTGTTCTTCAGCCTTCAGCTCGGTATAGGTGTTCTTCACCACCGTGTCGTGACGTTCATTGCCGACCCGAATCTTCTGGTCGTGCTCAACGTTCTCATCCCAGTCACGCTGGGCATGAATGTAGATCTGCTCCGCACCTTTCTTGTCTTCAATACGCAGTTCGTTGTACCCACCACCACCCGGTGAGCTGAGCGTTTTGAACACGCTGCGCGTCTTGTTCGCCGGCAAGGCGTACGGCACCGGGTTTTCCTTGTGGTACAGGCAGCCGGTCACCAGCGGTTGGTCGGGGTCGCCTTCGAGGAAGGTGACGAGGACTTCCATGCCGATGCGCGGGATGGAGATGGCGCCGTAGCGGTCGCCGGCCCAGGAGCTGGAGACGCGCAGCCAGCAGCTGGTTTTGTCGTCGGCGAGGCCTTCGCGGTCCCAGTGGAACTGGACTTTGATGCGGCCGTATTGGTCGCAGTGGATTTCTTCGCCTTTCGGGCCGGTGACCATGGCGGTCTGGCTGCCGAGGACGCGGGGTTTCGGGTGTTCGAGGGCCGGGCGGTAGAACACGTCCCACGGGGTGGCGAGGAAGGTGTTGCGGTAGCCCTGGTGGAAATCGTCCTTGTTGTCGGTGGTGTCGCTGGTCACGCCTTCTTCGAGGACTTGCGGTTGCTTGCCTTCGTGGACGATTTCGGTGAGCAGCCACAGGTCATTCCACTCGCTGCGCGGGTGGTCGGACATGGCCATGAAGTGGCCGCTGACCAGTTTGGTCTGGTCGCCGCGACCTTCGGCCTGGCGGTAGTCGGCGCGGTGGCGTTCGAGGGCGCGCTGGCTGAGGAACTTGCCGCGCGCGCGGTCGATGAAGCGGCCGGGGTAGTCGTAGTCTTCGAGATCTGGCTCGGTGCTCTCGCCGTCCGGTTTGTAGGCCGCTTCCATTTGCAGGCGCGGTTTTTCGAAGTCGTAGTCGCGGCGCGTGGTGCGGCTGGTGCGGGTTTCCAGGCGCAGCTTGAAGCCTTTGATCACCGGTTCTTCGGCGACCATGCCGCTGCCTTGCACGTACGCGGTCGGCTGGCCGAGGTCGGGGAACACGGTCTGGTCGTCGCCGAACACCAGCAGGTGGGCTTTTTCGCTGTGCTGGAAGTGGTAGTGAATCCCCTCCTCCTCGCACAGGCGCTGGACGAAGTGCAGGTCGGTTTCGTCGTACTGCACGCAGTAGTCGCGATCCGGGCACGGCTGGCTGAGCTGGAAGCTGTAGGCGTTGCCCTTGATGCCGTGTTCTTCGAGGATCAGCGCGATGATTTTCGGCGCCGACATCTGCTGGTAGATGCGCTGATTGGTGCGGTGATGCAGGTATTGCAGTTGCGGCACCATCGACACTTTGTAGCGGGTCAGGCGCTTGCCGGCATCGCCTTGGGCGACGCGGTATATCTGCCCGTGGATGCCAGAGCCTTGCGGATCGAATGCGAGAAACGCCTGCTTGTGCAGCAGTTGTTCGAGGTCCAGATCAGGGTTTTCGCTGACCAGTTCGAGGTCGAAACGAAACGGCTGGCTGATGCCTTCGGTGCCGGTGAACGACAGTACTTGCAGGTCGCCGACGTAGTCTTCGACCTTGAGGCTGAAGTGGGTTTCGTTAGCTGGGTTGAACATAAAGTGCTCCCTGTTCGAATGTCATCCGTTACGCCCGAAGTCGCAGACGTTGCAGCCAGGACGAAGTGGCGCCCAAGGCGTCACGCAATTGTTGGGCAGTGATGGTGCGTGCTGCCGGGTCGAAGCTCAGCGCGCTTCGCAGCGCTGGCCAGCCGTGTTTCGGTAAGTTCGCCGGTGCTTGCAGTTCGCGCTCCAGGTGCTCGTCGCGGGCCTGGGTCGAGGGCAAGCGGCGGAACGGGTGTTTGCCGCCCGCCAGTTCATAGATCACGCAGGCCACGCCGTATACGTCCGCGCTGGCCGACAACGGTTGGCCCTCAAGCAGTTCGGGGGCGGCGTAGCCTGGGGTCCAGGCGTTGAAGCGTTCGCGGCTCAGGTGCGGCAGGCCGGGCATCACGCCCTCCTCTGCCTGACCGAGGCCGAAGTCGAAGAGGCGCAAGCCGTCTTCGCTGAGCATGACGTTGCTCGGTTTCATGTCACCGTGCAGCACGCCGCGACCGTGGGCGTAGGCCAACGTGTCGAGCAGCGGCAGGACGATGTCGCGCAGTTCGTGCCACGGCAGGCCGAGGGGCCGCTCGCAGAGCAATTTGTCCAGGGTCAGGCCACGCATGTATTCCATGGTGATGAAGGCCCGCTGGCAATCGGTGTCGACTTCAAAGGTGTGCGCACGCACGACGTTGTCGTGGCGCAGTCGTCGGGTCAGGGCGAACTCGCTGTAGAGCAAGGCACTGGCGTCCGGCGACTCGGCAAATTCTTCGCTGAGGATTTTCAGCGCGATGTAAGGGTCGGGATCGCCGAACTGTTCGTGCAGCAGATCCCGCGCCCGGTAAACGGCGCCCATGCCACCGGCCCCGAGCAGACGCTCGAGGTGGTAGCGACCGGCGAGTACATCCGGCAGTGCACCGATGCTGGCCTTGGTCGGCGCCAGCAAAGGCTCTGCCTTGTTTTGCTTGGCGAAGGCGAAGTAGGTCAGGTTGTTGGCCTGTTCTTCGCTCATCAGCAAGTCATCGACTGAGGATTCGATTTCAGTCATTGGCGGATCACCACGGCTGTCAGGTTGTCACGCGCGGCGCCACGCAGGGCGCCGTCGAACAAACGTTCCAGCGCCACGTGCGGCGCGCTGAGGCTGAGGGCGTTGCCGAGGGCATCGCTGCTCAGGCCCTGATACAAACCATCGCTGCAGAGCAAAAACGCATCGCCCGGATAGACCTCGAGTTCGAGGACATCCAGGGTCAGTTGTTCGGCGGCACCGACGGCTCGGGTCAACGCCTGAGCCGCCGGATGCGCCGCCGCTTGTTCGACGCTCATTTGCTGCTCGTCGATCAGTTGCTGTTGCAGCGAATGGTCCTTGGACAGCTGATACAGCCGCTGCCCGCGCCACATATAGCAACGGCTGTCGCCGGCCCAGATGCAGGCCGCGCGATTACCTTCCACCAGCAGCGCCACGACGGTGCTGCCCATGATGCTGTCGTGGCGTCCGGCGGTGACCGTCAACTCCTGCCCCAAGCGCCGGTTCAGCCAGTGCAGGCACTGGCGGATGGCTTTGAGGCGTTCGTCGAAGTCCTCGTGTTGCGGCAGTTCAGCCAGGCTGGCGACGATCAACTGGCTGGCGATGTCGCCACCCTGATGACCGCCCATGCCGTCCGCGACCACCCACAGCCCCTGCTGCGGCGAGTCGAGGAAAGCATCTTCGTTGCGCGCCCGCACCTTGCCCGGGTCGGTACGCGCCGCGCTGCGCCAGGCACTGGCCACCAGCATCAGAGCTGCACCGGCATACGGAAGGTGCGCAGCACGCCCATGTCGAACGGGTTCGGCGTGCGCTGGCTGGTCAGCAGGTAGTTAGCGCGCAGGCCACCTACATCGGCTTTCAGCACCAGCACGTCGCGACCGGTCAGGTACTCGGTCTGCATCAGGTCGAACAGACGGAACAGCGACCATGGGCCGGAGTTCTTCTCGATGCCGATCGGGCGCCCGGCCATTTTGTCCATGACCAGACTGGTGCGACCGTCTTCAGCATCGGTCGGCCATTTGAACGACATTGGCAGGATCGGACCGTGGCGGTATTCCATGGTCTTGTCGCCGAACTTGAACTCGGAACGGCTGACCGCTGGATCGAGGGTGTACGGCTCCAGTTTGAACTGCACAGTCGGTTCGGCCGGGTTGATCGAGAAGAAGCTCTGACGAATCGTCAGTGCCGCCGCCATCTGGTCGAGATACATCTTCGATACCGGCAGGCTGTGACCGTCGACGCTGCGCATGCGGTAGTTGCCCGGATCGCCGCTGACAAACGGACGCATGTAGCTGTCGAAGAAACGGTCGACGGTGCCTTGAGCGCGGAAGAACTCGCGGAAATCGCTGATCGCCACGTCGCTGGTGCTGCTGGCGCTGAACGGATAACGCTTGCTGATGGTTTTGCCATACACGCTGTACAGCTCGTTTTGATAACGACCGTTCAGGTATTGGTAAGCATCGTTGAGCACCAGACGCCACGAGTCTTCGGCCAGCACGTTGAACCACACGCTGAGCGGACGCGGCAGACGGCTGGACGCATTGCGCAGGTTGGTCAGCGCATCACGCTGGCCGCTCATGCGGGTTTTCGCCATTTCGAACGCGGCTTGTTCCGGCGTGCTGGAACGGGCCAGACCGGCCAGTTGCAGTTGCAGGTCGTTGAGCGCGCTCAGTGCAGGCGTCAGGTCCGCCGCCGGGCCGTTGTTGTCATCGAGCAAACGATGCAGCGGTTCGAAGCGGCGTTGCAGCGACTTCTTCGCGGTGTCCGGCAGGGTCTTCGCCACGTTCAGGGCCGAAGCCTTGTCCGCTGCGGCGGCGGCAAGTTTGCCAACCTTACCCAGTTTGCCTTTCTGCCCGGCCAGCGCATCAGCAGCGTCGCCAGCTTCTTCAACAGGATCAGCAGCGGCCTGGAAGCGGGTGTTCTCACGCACTTCGGTGAGCAATGCCAGCACCGGCGAATTCGCCGAGGTCAGGCCCGCCAGTTGCTCGGCGCCTTCACCGGCGTCGCTGATCGGCGGCAGGGCAACCTGGCCAACCGCTTCGCTCCAGTAGTTGGCGTAGTCGCGGAAGTACAGCTGCTCCAGTTCGACCATCAGGCGACGCAAGTCCATGTCGCTGATGCCCGCACCTTCGCCCAGCACCCAGTTGTCACGCAGGATGTCGGTAACCAGCGCCGAACCCTGTACCGAGAAATACTGCTGATAACCGGTTTGCGTGTAGAAGCCCGGGATCACGTATTCGGTGCCGATAAACAGCGAGCCTTGTGGGCCGAGGTGTTGGCTGAAGCGGTAGTCCGGCAGGTTGCGCGCCTGCTCGCGGAGCATGCGGTAAACCACCGTGGCCAGCGATTCGCTGCGCAAGACCTGACGCGCCTGAGTGACCAATTGGTCGTTCAGCGGGTAGATAAACGGCTGCTTCAGCAGACGCTCCAGATGCGTGCTCAGACCGTTCTGTACGGCGGTGTTGCCGGTGTAGCGCGTCGACCAGTCAGTGGCGACCCAGTCCTTGAGCCACGCGGCATCGCGACGATCCTTCATGTTCAACATCAGGTACGCGCGCAGGCTGTTGAGCAGGCGGTCGCGGTCCTTCATGTTGGCGCGGATCTGCCCTTCGAGCATGGTCGCAACCCGTGGCAGCAGCTGCTTTTCAAGCTCGCGCTCGTAAGCCTCTTTGACCACTGGATTGACGTCTTCGCCCTGATACAGACCACCACGTTCGTGATACGAAACGTCGCCCTTCTTCGGGAACACCTGGGTCGCGGCGTAGCTGCTGTCGAGGGTTTTCAGCACGCCCATGGCGTCATCACGCGGCGACAATGCCGTGCGTTGCTGCGTCCAGTTCTGCGCCAGATTGCGCAGGTTTTCCAGGCGCTCGTAGTTGGCCGAGAACCCGCCCGCCCAGAGCATGCCGAACAGTGCCAGTGCCGCCAGTGCGCCGACGTACAACGCACGCTGGCCCCAATGAATACGGCTGCGTTCGCGCTTGTCCAGACCGGCCAGATCGGACTCAGGGAAAATCACCTGGCTGAACAAGTGGTGGATGAACCGCGAACGACCGCTGCGCAGGGTCGGCAGCACACCGGCATTCAAGCCGAGGCTGGCACCGATGCCGGCGGTGGTCGAGTCCATCTCTTGAGTCAGGTGCGGTGCGCTAGTCAGGTAGAAACCACGCAGCTGCGTGGCACGCTGATAACGGTTGCCAGTGAACGCCATGTCGACGAACAGGCACAGACGCTCGCCGATCTGCCCGAGTTGATGCGGGAAGTCGAGGATGCGGCCACGGCGCTGAGTATCGCGCTCGGAGTGCATGCGCATGATCACTTGGCTGTTGAGGCGACGAAGCAGTTCTTCGAACTCGTTGCGCAGCACAGCGACGTCGGTGCCGACCTGATCCTTGCGGAAACTGGTGCCGAGCACCTGATCGCTTTCTTCGCGGGTCAGTTGATCGAAGAACTCGTCGAAGCCGAGCAGCTTGTCAGCCTTGCTCAGGACCAGATAGACCGGCACGTCGACGTGCAGTTTCTGATGCACGTCTTGCAGACGGCCGCGAATCTGGCGCGCGAGGGTGTCGATGTCCTGCTCACTGCCACCGAGCAGGGTTTCCACCGGAATGGTCACCAGCACGCCGTTCAAAGGACGCCCGCGACGACGCTTGCGCAGTAGCTCCAGCAATGTCGTCCAGGCGCCGCCGTCGACTTCCACATCCGGTTGCGTGGTGTAACGCCCGGCGGTGTCGATCAGCACACCGTGGTCGGCGAAGTACCAGTCGCAATGACGGGTGCCGAGGGTGTCGCGGGTCAGCTTGCGGTCGATCTTGTTGATCGGGAATTCCAGACCGGAAAAATCCAGCAGGCTGGTCTTGCCCGAGGCCTGCGGACCGATCAGCAGGTACCACGGCAAGTCACTGCGCCAGCGCTCGCTGCGGCCGCGATACAGGC
This sequence comes from Pseudomonas sp. SDT291_1_S447, assembly GCF_054070155.1. NCBI lineage: Bacteria > Pseudomonadati > Pseudomonadota > Gammaproteobacteria > Pseudomonadales > Pseudomonadaceae > Pseudomonas > Pseudomonas sp. SDT291_1_S447. Next base: position 30,496 of record NZ_JBSVXS010000007.1, on the reverse strand, counting down.
TCGAGGTCTTCAGGGTTTTCAGCGCGTCTTTGAAGCGCGCCTTCAACTCTTTCTGTTCTTCGTCGATCAGCTCTTCGCGGCGAATGCGGTCCTGGCCGTCCTCGCTTTCTTCCTCGGCTTTCTTGCGGATACCCGAGCGCCAGCTGACGAAGACCATGGTCAGGCCCCAGATCAGGAACAGCACGGCAATGGTCAGCAAGCGAGAGGTCGAGCTCTCCCAGAACTTGTAGTCATCAACCGCCAACAACGGGCCGACGAACCACACCAGCAGCGCCACGAACAGCACCAGCAGCAAGGTCCAGACCCAGGTCTGGCGCAGGAAGGCGCCGACTTTCTTGAAAAACTTTTTCATCACACGTCCCTGTTTACGGCTGCGACTGCGGTTGCACCGCGGCCGGATCAAGCGGCTGATAAGGTTGCAGAACGGTGTCGCGCTGCTCGCCCAAGACCCAGGCGAAGCCCGAATACATCACCACCAGACAGACGAAAGTGAACAACACCACCATCCACGCCGGCACGATGCGCACCAGGTTACGACGCTGATCGTTCAAGCCTTCCCAGTGCGGCGACAACTCGCGCGGCACGTCGCCACGCAACTGACGGATCTGCCGATACAGAGCATCGCGGATGCCTTCAAGTTCGAGCATGCCGCGTGCCTGTACGCGGTACTTGCCCTCGAAACCGAGGGACAGGCACAGGTACATCAGCTCGAGCATCGGCAAGTGCTTGACCGGGTTCTTCGACAGTCGATCGAGCAACTGGAAGAACTTCTCGCCACCGAAGGTTTCGTTGTGGAAGCTGCTCAGCAGGCTCATCTGCGACCATTCGCTTTCGTTGCCCCACGGCGTGGTCACGACAGCTTCGTCGACCACGGTGCAGAGCACGTAACGCGCGGCCATCACCTGGCTGCTTTCGGCGCCGTTGTGCAGGGCGCGTACTTCAAACAATTTCAGCCCGGCAGTCAGACGCTCGTTGAGTGCGTACAAGTCTTCGCGGGTTTCGCTGTGCTTGAGGCGCACCACTTCCGAAAGCAGCTCGGACGAAGCAGCGACCAGCGAATTGAGGCTGATGTTGAACGCTTCGGCCGGGCGCAGGCGCGCGGCGTAGATCATGCGTTCTTCCAGTTGCTCGAAACGCGGCGGCGCGGCGAAGTCGGTCAGCGGACTCGATGCCGGTCCGTGGCCTTGACGATCGAGCAGGACGGTTTTGTCGTCCTGGTTGTAATCCGTTTCCTTGATCATGTCGGTCAGTTCCTGATGGCCCAGAATTTCAGTTCAAGCTCGGCGAATTCGCCGGACACGTGGAACGCGAAACCGCCGGAGCGCTCGAGTTGTGCCAGGTCTTCGGAACTGAGTTCGAGGATGAAATAGGTTTTGTTCGAATGGAACGCGATCTGCCGCGGGGCCACCGGCAACGGTTTGACCTTGATCCCCGGCAAGTGCAGGTTGACCAGTTGGCGGATACGCTCCACCGGTCCGACCTTGAGGTGCGCCGGCAAGCGGTGGCGCAGTTCTTCGGAGTCGCAGTTGGCACTGGCCGCCAGCACGAACGACGCCGAGCCAAGCAGTTTGTGGTCGTGCAACGGCGAGACGATGATGCCGTACTGACGCGCTTGCAGGATCAGTTCGATGGCGTGCTGTTCGAGCACCATCGACAGCACCTGACGAATCGCTTCCATCAGTTTGCGGAAGCTCCCACCCTGGTCAGCGTGGGAATAGCGGCTGTCCAGACGCGGGCGTTTGCTTTCGCCGGAGAAGGTCGCCAGATCGCCGAGCATGGTCAGCAGCGTGCGGTACAACTCTTCCGGGTGCACCTGCTCCAGACCGAGGTAGTGGCGCAGCAGCAATTCGGTACGGTTGATCAGTTGCAGCATCATGAAGTCACCGACTTCGGCACCGCCGACCTTGCCGTTGGAGCGAATCCGCTCGGCAATCGTGTCGCCACGGTGGTTGAGCATGCTGATGACTTCTTTCAGGCACGACAGCAGGTAGCTGGAGGCGTGAGCCTGAATGTAGGTCGGCACGAAATCCGGGTCGAGGCTGATCACACCGTCGGGCGTGGTGTCGAGCACGTCGCAGATCTTCAGCTTCACGTAGGCCTGATCGCTCTGCTGCTCGCCGAGCAACAGTTTGAAGTCCGGGCGACCGCAGCTGACCTGGCTGGCGGAATCGTCGCCGGCGTTGGAGTCGGCCACTTCGGCGTCGTACGCGGTGTAACGCGCGAGCACGTCGGACTGCTCCGGACGGCGCGACTCGATGTGGTTGCCGGTGACCAGCGGCAGCGCCAGGTAGATCGGCGTGTTGCCGGTGTTCGGCGGTACGTCCAGCGCCAGCGGCTCGGTGTTGCCACCGAGTTCGAACAGGCTGCCGTCCGGCAGAATCCCCGAGGCTTCACTGATCACCAGTTTGCCCATGTTAAGGAACTGCAAGTCGATCTCCAGATTGAGGAAACCCCAGGTGTAACCACCCAACAATTGCGTGCGGGTTTTCATCTGGTGATCGTAATAACGATCGTTGTGCTGGAAGTGCTGCGGACGCAGCAGCATGCCTTCCTGCCAAATGACTTTATGGGTATTCATGATCAGTCATCCGCCTTGGCGAGCACTTGATTGGTGTTGCGGATGCCGGTCTGATCCAGAGTCAAATCGACTTCGGTAACTTCCAGCGGAGTGATCTGAACGGTGTGGCGCCATTGGGTGTCGGGCAAGTCGCGGTAAGCGGCGAGAACGCCCACATAAAGGCTGCCCTCTTCCACCTTGAGCTTCATTTCCACGGTTTCACCCGGGCGCAGCTCGAGCTCTTCGCTGGCCACCAGATCCGGGTTGAGGGATTCCTTGGCGCGCTCGTAGAGGCTGAAGAAGTCAGCGTTCTCGAAGGTCACCGGGTGCTTGAGTTCGAACAGGCGCACGACGATCGGCGACGGCCGACCGTTGAGGTCCGGGTTGAGCTGATCGCTGCCGGTCAGCTTGAGGTTGATCTTGGTCACTTTCGAGTACGGCGACAGCGACGAACAACCGGCGAGCAGCACCAGCACGGTCAGCGCAGTCAGCGTCTTGAAAAAAGCGGTCGAGCGGCGAGACATGCGCATCATCCTTGGTGGTCGGTGTGGAGGGTGGAGATCAGGCGGATCTGTTCTTCGTAAGCCTGGGCGAAGTCGCGGGCCAGCAGACGCTCGCTCCAGTCATCGTCCTGACGCAGCGCCTGGTGATAACGGCCGAACGCTCTCCAGCGTCCGCCCGAGGTGGCGATCAACGGCTTGTTGTCGCGCTCGAAACGCAGGGTCAGTTGCTCCGGCGAGAAGTGCTCCAGCGTGCCGCGCACGGCGGCGCGGCTGGCGGTCAGCAGTGCCACTTGATGCGCCTGTAGATCGCGGAACGCGCGGGAGATGGCTTGCTCGGCCGGCAGATGGCCGGGCTTGCTCGGCTGCAACAGAATCTGCAGGGCTTCGCTCGGATCGACGGCGAATTTCAGCGGGTTCTTGTTGGTGCCTTGCACGGTGGTCTGGGCCAGACGCAATTCGTTTTTCAGCTCCGAGCGGGTACGCAGGCTCTGCTGCAATCCGCCGATGCTTTGGCGCAGCAAACGCGCAGCGTTCAGCGCCAGGGCTTCGCGTTCGTCGTGGCTGAGGCCTTTGACGTCGACACCCAGCGCTGCACCGAAGTGCTCCCAGAAACCTTCGCTCTGACGCTCAACGGCTTTCGGTGCCGGAGCGGGTTCAGGTTCGGCGGGCGCGGCAATCAGCTCCGGCACCATCAGGCTTTCCATGTCGATGCGCGCGTAGTCGGCACGCTGACGGGAGTCCTCAGGCTTGGTGTTCGGCGCCAGCAGTTCGTCGATTTCCGAATACACACGCTCTTGCTGCTCGAGAGCATTGAGCGGGTCGAGATCGAGGAACGCGTCGTCAGGAATGATGCTGCCGGCAGCGCGCGGGCGGCCGACTTCACCGTCGAAGGTCGCCGGGTCGCGCACCAGCCGCGCGCGAATTTCGAAGTCACCCAGCACGTAGGTGCTGCCGTGCTCGATGCGCACCGGTTCGCCTTTGTGCAGGCGTGCGCCGCTCTCGCCGTCCTGGACACCGTTGCTGCTGGTGTCGGTGAGGAAGAACGTGCCCTCGCGGTAGCTGACAATCGCGTGGTGATTGGACAGGTGACGCTTGCGGTCAGGGATGATCCAGTCGCAGTCCTCGCCCCGCCCGATCACGCCGCCGGCCTGTTTAAAGGTCTTCTGGCACAACTCGGTGGGCACGAACTGCTTGGTGTTCAGCATTTCGAAAACCAATTCCATGTTTGATGCTCCTTGCGGTCACTTGCCGCGATTGACCGCTTGCGGATCACCCAACGGGCGATAGTCGTTGTCGTTGAATTTGTAATTGCCGCTACAGCCGCCCAGGCCGCATAGAACGACGAGGGTCAGCAGGACAGCTTGCCAGTGACGAACAGACATCAGAGGGTCTCCAGGGGTAGACAAAGCACAAAGCGCCGACCCTTGCGGGCGGCGCTGAAATTGGTTTTTGCGAGGATTTCGATGACGTTTTGCCTACCCATCGAAATCTCCCAGATTGATGTTCAGACGGCCGAGCCGATACAGCAGCGTGCGTCGCGGCAGGCCCAGTTCGCGGGCGGCGAGGGTCTGGTTGCCGTCGTTCTTGCGCAGGCAATCGAGCAATAAAGTGCGTTCGACCTGCTCCAGACGTTCGCGCAAATTCAGGTGGCTGTTGTCTTCCGGCATTGCCTCCATGCGCAGGGAGAAATGCTCGGCGAGCAACTCGCCGCCTTCGCACAACAGCACCGCACGCTCGACCAAGGCCTTGAGTTCACGCACGTTGCCGGGGAAGTTGTAGCCGGACAGATGCTCCAGCGCCGCACTCGACCAACGCACCGGATCGCGTTGCAAATACGTGCAGGTCTTCTCGGCGAAGTGCTGGGCCAGTTCGAGGATGTCGCCTTCACGCTGACGCAGCGCCGGCAGCTCGATCGGGAATTGCGCGAGGCGGTAGTACAAGTCCTCGCGGAATTTGCCTTCGCTGACCAGCGTCGACAGATCGCGGTGGGTCGCGGCTATGATGCGCACGTCGATCTTGTGCGTGTCGTTGGAACCCAGCGGACGAATCTCGCCTTCCTGCAACACGCGCAAGATCTTCGCTTGCAGCGACAACGGCATGTCGCCGATTTCGTCGAGCAACAGCGTGCCGCCATTGGCCGCATCGAACAGGCCGGCGCGGTCGCGGTCGGCGCCGGTGAAGGCGCCTTTGCGATAGCCGAACAGTTCGCTTTCCAGCAAGTTTTCCGGGACCGCCGCGCAGTTCTGCACGATGAACGCCTGCGACCGACGCGGGCCGCAATCATGAATGGCCCGGGCGACGACTTCCTTGCCGGTGCCGGTTTCGCCGCGCAACAACACGGTGTACGGGCTGTGCAGGACTTTGCTGATCAGCGAATGGGTCTGGCGCATCGCCGTGCTTTTACCGATCAAGCCATAGCCACTGATGCTCGGCACGCTGCGTGCCACCGTGGTCGATTCCGCCAGCGGCTGACGCAGGCGTTGCAACAAATGCAATTGGCCAAGCACGAACGAGCCGAGCTGGCCAAGGGAATCAGCGAAGCCTTGCAGGTGGGTACGACGACGGCTGGCGCATAGCAGCAAACCTTCAACAGCTTTGTGCTGATTGACCAGCGGCACGCACAACAGCGACTGCCACGGCGAGGTCGCCGCCGGCAGAAAACTGGTTTCGTGCAGGCTGCCGCTCAAGTCGTCGAGGCACACCACGCGGTTCTGGCACAGGGCGAATTGCAGCAGTTGCTCACCGTTGTAATCCGCCGGCAGGCTCGCCGCTTCACGCGGTTGCAGGGCGCCGTCGAGGCATTCGGCGTTCATCCCCAGGCACGTGTGGGTGGCGTCGAGCAGATACAGCTGCGTCAATTCGCAACCGCTCAACTCGGCCAGACCGCGCACGAAGTCACCCAGCAACGCAGCACCGTCCGCCGCCCGCGACAGACTGGCGAACTGCGCCAGCAACGCTTCGGCATAGACCAGCGGCTGCGGCACCTGAGTGAACATCACACCCACCTCAGGCGAACTCGCAGGTCACGCTGGCTTCGCCGTCGAGCGTGGCGTGCACGCGCTTGAGGCTTTCGCCGGTGGCCATGGCGTCGAGCAAGCGGTCAGCCACCAGCGGCAACACGTGTTGATCGAGCAGATGGTCGATCAGACGCGCGCCGCTGTCGCTTTGCGTGCAACGCTCGGACAGGTGATCGACGAGGTTCTGGCACCAGCTGAAATCCAGCTGACGACGATTCAGGCGCTCGCCGAGACGACCGAGTTTGATCTCGATCAGCTCGCGCAGCACCGGGCCGCCAACCGGGTAGTACGGCACCACTTTCATCCGCGCCAGCAGCGCCGGTTTGAAGTGTTTGCTGAGTACCGGGCGGATGGTTTCTTCGAGGACTTCAGCGGTCGGGCGTGCGCCGTTCTCGCAAAGGTCGCTGATCTTGTCGCTGCCGAGGTTCGAGGTCATCAGGATCAACGTATTGCGGAAGTCGATCTCGCGACCCTCGCCGTCGTTGGCCACGCCTTTGTCGAAGATTTGGTAGAACAGGTTGAGCACATCCGGGTCAGCCTTTTCGACTTCATCGAGCAGCACCACCGAGTACGGTTTCTGGCGTACGGCTTCGGTGAGCATGCCGCCCTCGCCGTAACCGACGTAACCCGGTGGCGCGCCGATCAGGCGGGAAACGGTGTGCTTCTCCTGGAATTCGGACATGTTGATGGTGGTGATGAAACGATCACCGCCGTAGAGCAAGTCAGCGAGGGCCAACGCAGTTTCGGTTTTACCGACGCCGCTCGGGCCGACCAGCAGGAACACGCCCACTGGCGCGTCAGGTTTGTTCAGGCCGGCAGCGGTGGCGCGCATCGAGCGGTCCAATGCGTGCACGGCTTGTTCCTGACCACGGATGCGCGTGCGCAGGTCGGTGGCGAAACTGGCGACCTTGGCGTTGTGCTCGCGGGCCAGTTGCGCCAATGGCACGCCGGTCCAGGCGCTGATCACTTCGGCGACCAGACGCGGGCACACTTCGAAGCTGACCAGACGCTCTTTGACTTGAGCGGCGGTCAAGGCGCTGTGGGTTTCGTTGAGTTGGGCTTCCAGCGCTTCGACGCTCTGGCCTTCTTCGACTTCGGCGGCAACGGTTTCGATCACGGTGCCTTCGGCGTCTTCTTCAACGGTGACCACGGGTTCGACCGCTGCAGCTTCACGAGCCCTGGCCAGTTGCTGACGCAGTTCCAGCAGGCGCTCGGCCAGTTGCTTCTGCTCAGTCCACAGGGCTTCCAGCGCGACCATTTCAGTTTCGGCTTCGTCGAGACGCGCTTCCAGTGCCTCCAGCGCTTCGTGGTCGATCAGCAGACCGGCCTCGGCATCGCGGCGCAGGGCCTGACGCTGACGGCCACCTTCAGCCAGTTCGCCACGCAGGCGCTCAAGGCTTTCCGGAGCAGCGGCGAGGCTGATGCGTACGCGGGCGCAAGCGGTGTCGAGCACATCGACAGCTTTGTCCGGCAGTTGTCGACCGGCCAGATAACGCGCAGACAGTTCCGCTGCCGAGACCACCGCGTCATCCCGCAAGTAGATGCCGTGGCTCTTCTCGTAAACCTGGGCCAGACCGCGGAGGATGGTCACCGCTTCGCTGACGGTCGGTTCGTGCAGTTGCACCGGTTGGAAACGACGGGCCAGCGCCGGGTCCTTCTCGAAGTATTTCTTGTACTCGGCCCAAGTGGTCGCAGCGATGGTGCGCAGTTCGCCACGGGCCAGTGCCGGCTTCAGCAGGTTGGCCGCGTCGGAACCGCCCGCGTTGCCGCCCGCGCCGATCAGAGTATGAGCTTCGTCGATAAACAGAATGATCGGCTTCGGCGAGGCCTTGACTTCGTCGATCACGCCTTTTAGGCGACGTTCGAACTCACCTTTGACGCTGGCGCCGGCCTGCAGCAAGCCCATGTCCAGCGACAGCAGTTCAACGCCCTTGAGCACTTGCGGTACTTCACCGGCGGCGATGCGCGAAGCCAGACCTTCGACGATGGCGGTCTTGCCGACACCGGCCTCACCGACGACGATCGGGTTGTTCTTGCGGCGACGGGCGAGGATGTCGACCATCTGCCGGATCGCGCCATCACGGCACAGTACCGGGTCGAGTTTGCCGTCGCGGGCCTGTTGGGTCAGGTTGTGGGTGAAACGCTGCAACAGCGATTCGCCCTGTGCCGCTGGTTTGCCATTGGCCGCCGGTTGCTCTTTTTGCGACAGGGCAAATTCCTTCAGGCGATCGATATTCAGCTTGGCGAGCAGCGGCTGATAACGGCTGCCGGCGTAGCGCATCGGGTTGCGCAGCAGCGCAAGGATCAGCGCGGCGTCTTCGACCTGGGTCTGGCCCAGTTCGAGATTGGCCACCAGCAGCGCGTCTTGCAGCCACTGCACCAGTTCCGGGGCGAACACCGGGTTACGCGAAGCGCTGTGTTCGACGCGCGATTGCAGCGCGGCGCTGAGTTCACTGGCGTCGACGTCTGCATCCTGCAGTGCGCGCGACAACAAGCCATTCGGGCGCTCGAGCAGGCCGAGCATCAGATCTTCGACGAGGATCTTGCTGCCACCACGGGCCACGCAACGCTCGGCCGAACGTTCCAGATCACGACGGGTTTCGGCGTCCAGCGCCTGGATGAGTTGTTGCAGGTCTACGTTGATCATGGCTCACGTCCTTAATGAATTTTGCTGCCCAGGGTCACCACGCCGTCCGCTTTCTCGCGGCCCAGCCAACTGGTCCAACCGAGGCGACAGGCGTTCTGCTCACCGATGCGCAGTTCGCGGATTTCTTCCTGGCGCAACACCAGGCGGATGTCGTAATCGAGCGGGTCACGCAGGGTGAACCGCACCAGCGCGCAGAGCGGCTGGTAACCGAAACCGATCGGCAGGAATTCATGGAATCGCTGCCAGTCGAGTTCGGTGATGTGAATGCGGAATTTGCCGCTGCGGTCGCGCACGTGTTCGCCGAGCACAAGGTCTTCGCCGAGCACGCTGTTGGCGCGGCCCAAACGATTGCGCTGCTCTTCGAGAATTTCTACGCGGCGCTCGATGCACTGCTCGATGACCAGGTCTTCGTGCTTGAAGTAGTAACGCAGCACGGCTTCGATCAGCGCCGCCGAGTGCGCACGCAAGCTGAGCAGGCCGAGGTACGGCAGCAAGCGCTTCCAGTTGAGTTCCTTGGCCTTGCGGATCTCTTCGCCACCGAGGCCGATCAGGGCGAACAGCTGCGAGGAGAACGGGTCAATCGCGCCGCTCTGGAAGCTTGCGCGATAGCGATACTTGCGCCAGATCGGCAGCATCAGCCGTTGCAGGCGATGGTGGAACAGGTCGAGGAAATTGCGCGTCGGGTTGCCGTCCTCGCTGTCGCCCAGGGCTTGTTCGCCGTAGAACGCCGGCAACGGCGAACCCGAGCCGACCAGGCCAATCAGGTTGAAACGCATGCGCGCGCGCATCTGCCCGTGCTCTTCGAAAAACTCCACGCGATCGACGTCGCTGCGTGGAAAGCCCAGGCTCGGGTTGGCCTGAAACTCCACGTGGTCGTACAGATCGTCTTCGCTCAGGTGCGGGTGTGCCTCGCGCAGCCGGTCGATCACCAGCAGCACGGCCTGAAACAGCGAGTACTCGCGTATTACCTTGGTCAGCCCGCTTAAAGCAGGGGCTGCAGGCCCATACGTGGTGTCCATTGGTACACCTCTCCCTGTGTGCTTTTTACGCGCAGCTCATGGAATGAATTGAGACTGGCGTAAAGCGCGAAAAACTCGTTAAGAACCGAAGCGAAAACGAACAGGTCGCCTTCGCCGATATACCCTTCCGGGTCGATGGTCAGTTCGGTGCGCAAACCGCGCACCGGCAACCCACGGTGCAAGCGGTCGACGTGGTGATGCTTGATGTGCTTGAGGCCGCCGAGCAGGCGTTTGCTGACTTTCTCCGCGTGCTGGTCGTAGTAGCGCGGCAGGTCGTAGGTTTCGAGAATCACCTTCAACGCATTGACGTCGGCCAGCGACAGATAGTTAAGCGACATGTTGCTGATCAGCTTCCACAGGAAGTCACGGTTCAGCGGTGGCGCGAAACTGGAAGTCGCCGGGGTGATGTTGCGGAAACTGAGGAACTCCGGCGTCTCTTCGCAGGCCATGCAGATGTCGCCGAGCTTGAGCTTGCGCGGCAGGTTCTGGTTGGTGCAGATCAGCTCGATCGACAGGGTTTCGTGAGCTTCGGTGTGACGAATGCCGAAGCTCAGGTAGGTGTCGAGGCCGTCGTGCAGCAAGGACGAACGCTGGCGAATGCTGTAATGCGGACGGCTGTTGGGCACGTCGAAACTCGGGTCGTGCTCGAAGGATTCGAACGGCACGTACTCCTGATAACCGAGGCCGCCGGGCTTCCAGCCGGTCACGGTTTCGACCGAAAACACACCGCAGTTTTCCAGATCGTATTCCGCTGGCAGCAGCAGGTATTCGTCCTGCTTGCCGTCGAGGCGGATCGGCAGCGCGTCGTGGGCGAACAGGTTGGCAATCGGCGTGCAGAACAGCTTCACGTTATCCAGCGTCGGCCGCATGCGCATGATGCCGCTCTTGCGGATATCGAAGCGCAATTCGAGGCCGCGCATCTGCTTGAGGGTGTCTTCCGGCAGCGCGTTGATGATGTCCAGACCGTTGACGTCGACGAACAGGAATTTGTCCTGGAAGGCGAAGTATTCCTGCAGGTAGCGATAGCCGCGGAAGGTGTTCAGCGGATACGGGATCAACGCTTCTTCTTCGGCAAAGCCCACCGGTTTGACCCGATCACCGGGAATCTTGAACGCCATCGGCTTGCCGCTGACGCCATCGATCGGCTTGCCAGCGCCGTCGAGCGGGATCAGCTCGATACCTTCAAGGTTGCGCAGCAAGCTCAGATAAAGCATCTGGCTGATGTAGCGCTCACCGGCAAAGTGCAGACGCAGTTTGCTCAGCTCCAGCTCACCAAGGTGGCCGTCGGCGCTCATTTCCAGACGCAGGCTGAGCAGCGAGCCGTCGCCCTTCACCGAGTAATTCAGCGCGGCCAGATCCAGCGGCAGCACGTCAGTCGGGTAGCAGGTGCGGAAGCGGCAACGCACGTCTTCGATCGGCTTGCTTTCGATCGGCGTATCGCGCTCGACGCGCAATGCCGGCCCGGAACGCTTGAGCGGATCGAACTGCAAAATGCTGAACGCCGGCAGCGGACGCATGTAGTTCGGCCACAGCAATTGCATCAACGAATGGCTGAGCTCCGGCAGCTCGTCATCGAGCTTCTGGCGCAGACGCCCGGTGAGAAACGCAAAGCCCTCGAGCAACCGCTCCACGTCCGGATCCCGCCCGGCCTGCCCCAGATACGGCGCCAACGCCGGACTACGCTCGGCGAAACGGCGACCGAGTTGGCGCAGTGCGGTGAGTTCGCTTTGGTAGTAGTGGTTAAAGGACACGGGTTACCTGCCTGGTAGTGGAACTCATCAAAAAAATATCCTGTAGAGCGCGACCGTCACGCCGGCACAGACGTAACCGCCAATCAGGAGAAACGGCACAATCGAGATCCAGCCGTACGCCATGTAGGCATCACTGAGCTGACCGACGGCCAGACTGAGCAAGCCATACAGCATCCATGGCACGGCATAGAACGGGATGAACTTCACCGGCGCCCACCAAACCATCCGCAATGCCTGCTGCTCGTTGCGGCTCTGCGCCGATCGGGACATCCATAGCGAAAAACCCAAAAGCCCGGGAATTCCCCACCACAACAGGTACTGCCAATAAATCCCGGACGACTCGGGTGTTGAATACTCGCCATTCCACAGGTCATAGGAACTGATCGCCAACACCGCCAGCAATGGCCACCATAAGGCCGCCATGAAGAAGCTCAGTTGCGCACGACTAAGCATGAGCAGGGCTCGCAGGCGACGTCTGCCGCATCAGCGCAAGTCTTTCCCAACGCAGTTCAATCACCTGCGTGAGCAGAATCGCCAACAACGTGACTCCGCCTTGGGCCACGGTGTAGAACAGCGCACGTAGCGGGTTGTCCGGCACCATCATGAACAGAATCCAGGCAACCATCAGAGCGAGCAGACCGAGCTTGGCCCACAGGTTCGGGATGATCGCGGCCAGCGCGTTTATGCCAAAAAATATGTAGATGAACATGTAGTGGGCGATGCCAATCGCCACGCCACGGGTGGTGAATCCGCCGTTGAAAGCCTTGTAGGCCACAACCACTGCGTTATTCAGAAACACGTAGGCCACGCATCCCGCCGCGTGAATCGCCAGACAGAGTGCAAGACGCGCGTAGATATTCATCGCTGCGCCACTCCCTGTTTTTTCGACGTGATCGCCATCGCCGAATACACATAGAGTTCGACGCCGTCATAGCCGCCAATGGCTGCAGCGCTCAATGGGTAGCTGTCCCGTGTGCCGTATCGAACCCAACCCTCAGTCCACATTCCGCCATTCTCGTGGCGAATCTCGACGTAGTAGTCCGGCGCCTCGTTCCTGGTAACTTCAACGAATACCCCGCCATCCTCGGCGCCAACCCACAACGCGTTGGGATGAGCGAACAGCTTTGGTTCGGTCGAGCTTTCCATTCGCAACAGCAGCGCGAAGCCGACCAGAATCACCAGCAAACCAACCGAGCTGAGAAAAGCGACAAGACATTGCCAGGCTCTGAGTTTCATTGAGCCGACCCGAACATGTGCGTCATGGACAGAACGCCCCATCAGTAATGACCCATGAACGAACAGCTTTTTCTTCAGTTCTTTCGGTGCTTGCGACAGCCTTTCGCAACGTCTGCGCGTCGATGGTTTTGGTCGCCGTCGGGCTCTTGATCGACAGGCTGTACTGGTCGCTGATCTGACCGGCTACGTCCTCGCCGAACGATCTGTAGTTGGCGATAGTTCTGCGCTGATTTGGATTCAACACCAAGCGGCGGGCTTTATCGTCATAGTTGGAGTCATGCACCACGGACAATTCCAGAGGCACGCCACAGGTGTTCAGCAGGAAAACATTATTGCTGTAGACCTGCTGAGCGGCGTAGGTAGTCACTGGGATGAAAAACGTGAAAAACACTGCCCCCCCCGACATGGAAATCATCCTTGACTGTTTCATGAGCAGATCGATGCCTCGCTGATCATTTCTTCGTACCTTGTTTCGCACTGCACCATGTTTTGAAGTTCAGACGATCAAACCCCTGACAACCATTTGCTTTGGAAATAAAAATGTAAGGCGCAGCCGCGTCATAAGAAAAATAATAATAATTTTCCCCATCCTGACCGTAGATCCAATAGGAAGACGACCCTTGATTTATCTCATAAGGTTCAAAGGTGAGGATTGAAGATTCCGCAGGAATAAAATTAACGCCGTCCATTAACAGCATCAGCGAATTAGAGAAAATATTTGTCCACACGACAACCCCCACAGCCAAAATTCCGGCAGCAAGCGCAAGAGTGGTAGACGTCGAAAGTTTATCTTTCATAAAAATACAACCACGCCGTACCTGCTTTCGCTGCGTCTAACAACGTCATAGCATCGGTTGAATACTTTTCGGCAAGCGGCCCCGAACCGTTGTAGGAAGCAATCACCTTTTTCAGCTGGTCGGCGGTCAGCGCTCCAGAGTGACAGCGAGTCCCGGTAGCCCGGTCAACCAGTTCACGTAGATGGCCGGCGCAATAGTAGAGGTCTGCCTTCCAATCATCGCCCGGGATTCGCGTGTCCTGGTTCCAGCCAAAAATCCGGTACTGAACGTCTTCGGGCAAAGGTTTCTTGCAGTAATAGTTCTCTGTGTATTGAACGGACTTCTGCAATGTTGCCCTACTCATATTGGCAAAGCCGCTGGAGCCACCGGCCAACTTGTCCGGGACGGCATCGAAAGCCAAGTTATCAACAATCGCCAGTAGAGTGGTCAGCGACCGTTCGCCGAACTGCATGGTTTGAAGAAATTTACTGCCCTTAGGTCCATTCTCCTGCTGCAGAATAACCGCCAGCAAAATATGCGGGACGCCATAATATTCAGCCGCCTGCTTTATCCAGACACGAATTTCTGTATCAGAGAAACTTGCCTTAAGCATTTCTTTGGTTTTTGGCACGTACCACATAATTTGCAACGGAGAAGGCAGCTCGCCGGTATAGCTCGGGATGCTGTCGTAGCCAGCCAGCGTTGTGACTTCTTTTCCGTTACAGCGGCAAACCTGTAACTCTACCGGCGCAACCTCAGAGGTTTTTGTGCTCGCGGCCGCGCCAGCTGGCACATATTCCTGCCCATCCTTATTGATTTTTTCAGCCTCGGCCATGAACGAGTACTCCCTCAGCTCTCAATAAAAACTTCGATTTTTTCGGAAGCTGTATGGGCCTTCACGCGATGAGTCAGGCCCAACTCATTGGTGATTCCACTTTCGAGAGAACCATCCGCTCGACGGAGTAGGTATTTAGTATCGGCAAGCGGATTGCCCAGACCGTTCTTGAGCTGGAACTGAGCATCAAAGCCCGGAATGATCAAAGGCACTGGCGGCACAAACGCCACAGGCGAATGCGAGTTCCCGATGATCACCGTGCCAGAACCGGCGGTGACCTTGTTCCCATGCGAACCCACCGAACCGACCGTTGCAGCAGGTTTGCCGTTGATCAACACGGTCGTCGCAAGATCGCCGACCATCGCACCACCACACGCCGAGGCATCGCCTTGGCGGGCGGCCGCGAGGCCGTCGAAGAACACGTCGCCGGAACCGGCGGCGATCGGGTTTGTACCGTGGCCGGGAAGTGGGCAAGCGGTGGGGTCGGATACGCGTGCTGCTGGTTTGCCAGACATCGGGGATCTCCTTAGGTGACCTTCACTTGTCCGCTGCCATCCAGGCGCGCGGAAAAACTGACCTGACGCTTGAACCCTTCAACTTCCAGCAGGCCTTCGATGCTGAAGGCCAGGCGAAGTTGATCGTGGTCACGCGGCAGGGAAATGACACGCACGTTGCTCAGGCGCGGCTCGTAGGCTTCGATGAAGTTTTCGATGGCCAGACGGGCCTGACTCAGGGAGTCGTGCAGGCTCAGGCGCATGTCATTGAGATCGGGCAACCCGTAGTCGGCCAGCGTTTGCACGCTGCCGGCCCGGGTGCTGAGCATTTTGGCCAGATGGGCAGCCACTGACGCCATGGCACAAGCCTCAAGGCTGTTGCCCTTGCGTAGTTGCGCGTCGCCGTTGAGGCGTTCGAACAGGCTGCCGTATCCGTCCATGAGTCGCTCTTACTCTTTGTCCAGCTTGCCAACCAGCGACAGGGTGAAATCGGCACCCATGTACTTGAAGTGCGGACGCACGTTCAAGCTCACGCGGTACCAGCCCGGCTCGCCTTCAACGTCGCTGACGATCACTTGCGCAGCGCGCAGCGGACGACGGCCACGGACTTCGGCGCTCGGGTTTTCCTGGTCGGCGACGTACTGACGGATCCACTTGTTCAGTTCCAGCTCGAGGTCGGTACGTTCTTTCCACGAACCGAGTTGCTCGCGCTGCAGCACTTTCAAGTAGTGAGCCAGGCGGTTGACGATCATCATGTACGGCAGTTGGGTGCCGAGCTTGTAGTTCAGCTCTGCGGCCTTGCCTTCTGCGCTGATGCCGAAGAACTTCGGCTTCTGCACCGAGCTGGCGGAGAAGAACGCCGCGTTGTCGGAGCCTTTACGCATGGTCAGGGAGATGAAGCCTTCCTCGGCCAGTTCGTATTCACGACGGTCGGAAACCAGAACCTCGGTAGGAATCTTGGTTTCGATTTCGCCCATGCTTTCGAAGTGGTGCAACGGCAGGTCTTCAACTGCGCCGCCGCTCTGCGGGCCGATGATGTTCGGGCACCAGCGGAATTTGGCGAAGCTGTCGGTCAGCTTGGTGCCGAACGCGTAAGCAGTGTTGCCCCACAGGTAGTGCTCGTGGCTGTTGGCAACGGTTTCCTTGTACACGAACGATTTGACCGGGTTTTCTTCCGGATCGTACGGGTTACGCAGCAGGAAACGCGGCACGGTCAGGCCAACATAACGGGAGTCTTCCGAAGTACGGAAGCTCTGCCATTTGGCGAATTGCGGGCCTTCGAAGTGGTCTTTCAGATCTTTCAGATCCGGCAGGCCGGTGAAGCTTTCCAGACCGAAGAATTTCGGGCCGGCAGCAGCGATGAACGGCGCGTGCGACATGCACGAAACGCTGGCCACGTACTGCATCAGCTTCACGTCTGGCGAGCTTGGCGACATGTAGTAGTTAGCGATGATCGCGCCCACAGGCTGACCACCGAACTGGCCGTATTCAGCGGTGTAGATGTGCTTGTACAGGCCCGACTGCATGACTTCCGGCGAATCTTCGAAATCGTCCAGCAGGTCTTCTTTCGAGACGTTGAGGATTTCGATCTTGATGTTTTCGCGGAAGTTGGTGCGGTCGACCAGCAACTGCAGGCCACGCCACGACGATTCCAGAGCCTGGAAGTCCGGGTGGTGCAGGATCTCGTCCATCTGACGGCTGAGCTTGGCATCGATCTCGGCGATCATGCGGTCAACCATGGCCTTCTTGACCGGCTCACCGTTGTTCTGCGGCTTGAGCAGTTCTTCGATGAACGCCGACACGCCACGCTTGGCGATGTCGTAGGCTTCGTCGTCCGGAGTCAGACGGGTTTCGGCGATGATGCTGTCGAGAATGCTGTACTCGCCGTTGCCGGCGCTCTTCTCTTGTGCTGCGCTAGTGCTCATTGTGTTGGCTTCCTTGGCTGGAGTCTCAGGCGTCCGGGGCTGCGGCGTTCAGGCCCAGCTCACCGAGTACGCGACCGCGGGATTCGTCGTCGGCGAGCACGCCTTCGATCGCTTTACGGAACGCAGGTGCGTTACCCAGCGGGCCTTTGAGGGCCACCAGCGCATCGCGCAGTTCCATCAGTTTTTTCAGCTCAGGCACTTGCTCGACCAGGCTGGCCGGGTTGAAGTCCTTCATCGAATTGACGCGCAGTTGCACAGCCAGCTCGTCGGCCTCGCCATCTTCCTGCAGACGGTTCGGCACGCTCAGCGTCAGACCCAGTTCTTGCTTGGCCAACACTTCGTCGAAGGTCATCTTGTCGATGCTGATCGGCTTGCGATCTTCGATTTTGCGATCGTCCTTGCGGTGGGTGTAGTCACCGATTGCCAGCAGCTTCAGCGGCAGTTCAATCTCTTCCTGAGCACCGCCGGTGGCGGGTTTGAAGGTGACGTTGATGCGTTCCTTGGGGGCTACCGAGCCTTCTTTGGCCATGGCTTTTCTCCTTGCGGTTGTGGCCCTGGGGCCTATTCGAGTACCACTTCGAGGTCGAGGTGGCACAGCCTGCGATAAATCTCTTCCTTGCGTTCACGTACGGCATGGTTCTGCGGCAACAATTCGCAGCAGCTATGCAGTAGATGCAGCACTTCCAATGCAAGATCGGGCTCCCAGGCGTGCAGGCCTGAGTCCTGTAATGTCTGATCGAGGGTTTCCAGCTGGTTCTTGGCCAGTTCGTATTTCTTGGCCATGAAGCACAGCCGTGCGAGGGCGAACTGCCAGAAGAAGCGTTCGCGACCACCGTGGGCCGACTGCAAGCCTTGCTTGAGCGTCTGCACGGCAGGCTTCAGGCCTTCCTTGCGCAGCAGCGGCAGAACTTCTTCGAGGGCCTTTTCCCAGGCCGGCTGGGTTTCGACGTTTTCGCTTTCGACCTTGCGCGGCGCGCTGGCGCTTTGCAGGTGCGGCATGACGTTGGCGGCGATCCACGCCCGGGTGGACGGATCGGCAAACGGCGCGCCGTCATGGAAACGCAACTCGACAATGCCGGGCAGCCTTTGAACCAAAAGCGCGAAGTGGATTTCCACTTCGCGCATTGCCAACTCGGCGTTGAGGTTCTGGAGACACTCCCAGACCATCCTCTGGCCATCGAACCAGAACGGCGCCTTCGCCAGGCTCGCCTCCAGTTCCACCAGCAGGTCGGCGTATTTGCCCTGATCGAAACGGTCCTGATAGAGCTTGAGTTTTTCCAGCGGCAGGCCACGCAACACAGTGATCTGCTCGGCGTTGCGCTCCGGCACCGCGTCGATGGTCATCCACAGCAGCGTGCGATTGAGGCGCAGGGCGCGCAGGTCGGTGGCTTTCTGCTTGAGCCACCAGGCGCACAACGGACGGGCGCTTTCCTGTTGGGCGCGCAGGGCTTTGTGCGCCTCGCGCTCGTTGTCGATCGGTGCGCCGGGGGTGAGCAACTGGCTGGCAGCCTGCTTGACCTGCGCCACCGCCGCACCGACCACACCGGGGGCTGGCTGATTGTCAGCCGCGCGCTGGATCATGGTTTTCAGGCGACGGGAGATCGGCAGCAACAGCGGCGAGTCATCGCCCAAATGCTCAGCACACGCTGCTTCAAGACCGGACAGGTGCTCGGAGAGCTGCCGGAACATCGGCAACTGCTCTTTGATCGCAATGTTTTCGGTGATGACCTGCTCGAGACGCGGCACCAGCCAGCCGATGGCGGCGGCACGGGTGCGGGGTTTGAGCGGGTGGACGTCGGCCCAGTTATTTTCCGACAGATGGTGCAGCAGACCGAGGCCGGCCAGCAGCCCGGGGAAGGATTCACGCTGGTACAGCGACCAGGTCAGCCAGGCGCCGACACGCAAATCCTTGGATTGGGTACGCAGCAGATTTTCGCTGTTTTCGCGAATTTTCAGCCAGTCGATCTGCCCGCTTTCGTGCATCGACGAGGCTTTGGCCAGCTCGCTTTCCAGCGCCTCGAATTCGCTCGAAAAACGAACGTCTTCGCCCGCGAAATTCTCTTTGGAAACAGAGACTTTAGCGAGTTCGAGGTAATGGGCGGAAAGTTTGCTTGAGTAGGACATCCATGGCCTTTATTAAGGATTACAGTCAGGCGCCTATTGGAGTTACCGCGGCGCGGGACAGTATCGAAGAGCGGTGGTGCGACTCATCCAATTGAGATGTGCTCTTTCAAGTGGGCGCATCGTAATCACTATGATGGCCACTAGCAAGCATCTGATTAAACAACAAGACGAAGTGTTCATTGGGGTCTGTAGGAGATTGCCCTATATGTCACAAGGGAATCCCTGATAGTCATTTATATTCGCCACATTTCTCTCTCCCCAGCCAAAGCCCTGAGCCAGAGCGCTTCCGGGCGGCGAGACGACATCTTGCCGGACGCTCGTCCCATTACAGGGTGGCAAGCATGACAACTCTTGAAAAAAATAGAAGTAGGACACTTCCGAAAATGCATCAGCCTCTTTGAATAATTCAGCGAGGACAATGACGAACAGAAAAAGTGCCATCAATTTGATGGCAAAGTATTTTTGTGAAACTTTCACAGCCTCGTAAACACTGCACATTCGTGCTAACTCAATAAATACCGAAGTGGTCTCCTACAGCCCTTTCCTTCAATTCATACAGCGTTTTACAACCCAGAAGTCTCTGACAGATGACAGAGACACTTCTTACATCAATTTATTTCCCACACAGCTAGCGTGCCTTGGCAAATTTTTTTATGCGTGGCGATCAGGGAGGATCGAACACCGCGCAAAGACTCACTTTGCTTAAGGACAAGCCTATGTTCGGTACGGTCAATTGCGCACTGTTTACCCTGCAAATTCCTGCTTTTCGTCACGACTTCAAGGTGCTTTCGTTTAACGGCGTTGAAGCCATCAGTCAGCTGTATGCCATCCGTGTCGCACTGGTGAGCGAGCGGACTGATGTCGATCTGGAAGCGTTGCTAAGCCGACCTGCGTTCCTGCAATTCGGCGCCAATCAGGAAGGCATTCACGGGCGCATCGAAAACGTAATGCTGGCGGAGTCCGGCAAACGCCTGACTCGCTATGAGCTCACACTGGTGCCCGCGCTGCACTACCTGCAATTCAGTCGCGACCAACGGATTTTTCAGAACCTGACGGTGCCACAAATTGTTGCGCAGGTTCTGCAACGCCAGGGCATTCAGCCCGATGACTTCACCTTCAATGTCACCACCAGTCCGGTGCGTGAGTACTGTACGCAATACGGCGAAAGCGATTTCCGTTTTATCCAGCGCCTGTGCGCCGAGGACGGCATCGCGTGGCATCACCAGCACTCGGTCGACAGGCATTTGCTGGTGTTCAGCGACAGTCAGGTGTTTTTCCCAAAATTGGGAGCGACCGCTTTTCAGCCTGACAGCGGCATGGTTGCAGAACATCCGGTGGTCAATCACCTCACCATGGGCTTCAACACGCGCACCAGCACGGTCACCCGTCGCGACTATGACCTGAAACGCCCGAGCCTGTTGCTGGAGAGTCGCTTCACCGCCGAGTTCACGCCCGAACTTGAAGACTATCGCTATCCGCTGCTCATGACGTCTGAGAAACACGGCAAACGGCAGGTGCGCCATGCACTGGAGCGGCACCGCAGCGACTATCAATGGATTGAGGGCAAGAGCAATCAAGCGACATTGCGCAGCGGTCATCTTTTCGACCTGACCGAACATCCGCGACCGGACTGCAACGAGATGTGGTTGTTGTTGAACATTGCTCATGAAGGTAAGCAGCCCCAAGTGCTGGAAGAGGCTTTCAGCAGCGATGACAAAACGGCTGATGGCTTCACTCAAGGTTATCGCAACACTTTCAAGGCCATCCCGGCCGACGTGCTGTATCGCCCGCCGCTGCCAGCGCCAAGACCTGTGCTGGTTTGCCAGACCGCGCGAGTCACCGGGCCACCCGGAAGAGAGACGTTCTGCGACGAATACGGCAGGGTTCGCGTCGAGTTTCCATGGGACCGGGCAGAACTCGATAACGAGAAGAGCAGTTGCTGGATACGCGTTGCCTCCAGCTGGGCGGGGGAAGGTTTCGGTGCGATAACCATTCCGCGCATCGGCATGGAAGTGGTCGTGACCTTTCAGGAGGGTGATCCCGACCAACCACTGATCACCGGTTGCGTACCCAACAAGGTCAAATCCCCCGCCCACCCACTGCCGGCCAACGAGACCCGAACGGTGTTGCGCAGCCAGAGCTCTCCGCGCAATGGCGGATACAACGAACTGTCGATCGAAGACCGTGCAGGCCAGGAGAAAATCTACCTGCGGGCTCAGCGCGATCTGGAACAACTGATCCTTAACGACAGCCACAGCCTGATTACCCGCGACCGCTTCGAGCAAATTGGCAATGACAGCACCAGCCTGATCGAGGGCAAGACACTGCGCACCCACCACGGAGTGCGAAGTACGCAGATCAACGCCGATGATCTGCTGACCGTCAGTGGCATCAGCAGTCACTCGGTTGGAGCGCTGGTGATTCAGGCCGGCCAGCAGGCGCATGTCACCGCGAGCAGCGTGGTGATCGACGCCGGCATGAGCCTGACGCTGTCGGCGGGTGGGCACCACATCGTCATCAACGCCGGCGGGATTTTCAGCAGCGTGCCCATCGTCGAGGGCGGTGCGCCGTTGGCGGGCATCGCGCCACTCCAGCCGCTGCAGGCAGTGGGCGGCATCGCCCCTCCTGTCAGTGCCACACCGCTGTCGATCGTCAACAGTGCTCGCCAGCAAGCGGCGGATTATTGCCCGCTGTGCGAAGCCTGTGCGGCTGGGCAGTGCGGCCTGGGAGAAGTCGCATGAACCGGGTCGAACAATGGCTGCACGAACAGTCCCGCGCCGGACGTGATCTGTTTCTGATGCTCGACTCCGACGGTCAGAGCGAAGCACGCACCGCACTGGCCGCCGACCTCGGCACTGAGCAATTTCGTCATTTGTACGCGGGCACGGCGGCTGAGTCATTGGCGCAAACCGGTCCGCTGCTGCTTCGAATCGACACGGCACGCCACCCCGTCATCCAGACATTGCTCGCCACCCCCGAACGCCATTGGGGTTGGCTGGCCAGCGCCGAGCACGTAGATCTGGAGGATTTGGCAAACCATTGGCGCGACCGCGTGGTGACTGGCCAACGCCCCAATCTGGCGGTGTATCGCGTGCATGACAACCGCGTGCTCGGACGCGCGCTGGCGCATCTGCAACCCGAGCAATACGCAGCGTTGCTCGGGCCGGTCAGCAGCATCTGTTACTGGCATGCCGGGCAATGGAACGTCGCCGACAACCCGGCCCCCGGCGAACACCCGCTGCCCATCGACCCGCCATGGCTGCAGACGCCCATACCGGAGCTGATTTACGCAAACGTGCTGTTCGACAACGCCCGTCGCTATCTGGTGGGTGAGCACACTGAAGCGATGGCCAAGCTAGCGGAGCAACTCGACATGGATGACTGGCTGTGGGGACAGATTCAGCTGACGCGCCTGTGGGGCTGGCAGCAACCGGAGCAAGTGCACTTTTTGCTGGCCCAAAGTCTTCAGCTACCGGGGTATGTGCCGCCCAACTCATGGTTGCCCAAAACCGGAGAAGACTCGGCGGTGCACTTTGAGCGGGTGTATCAGCAGGTGCTGTATTGGCAGGAGAGCGGCCCCCTATGAGACGTGCATTTCAATATCTGGCACTTGGCAGTTGCACTGCATTGACCCTGGGTTGCTCTACGGTTGGTACGCCGAACACGTTTACCTTTGTCCCCGACTTTCCACCCAACTTCAAGTACGACCTGACGGCCACCTATGTGCCCACCAAAGATCAAACATGCTCGGTGCCGGGTGGAAAAGGTACTCAACTTGGGTTCAACAAAACCAACATGAAATACGAAAGCACCTCCGTAGTCCCGCTTTACAGAACCGTAAGCGACTGCCCGCTGGCGCTGAACCATGTGGAGATCAAGGTCATCGGTGTTTTTGGTCCGGAGCGAAGTGACAGCAGCTATGACTACGCCTCATTTGCCGTGCGTCCGGAGTTGCTGGAGCGACAAATGGGTACTTTCAGAGATGACGAGACAGCTGAGTTCTTCGGTGAGTGCATGTGGCTTTTTCGCACCGTCGGGCCGAAGCGTTACCTGATCAAACTGCTGACCTGCAAAAAAATGGATGCGCAGGGCAATGTCGGGCGAAGCCGTCCTTCCACGGCGTACACGCTGACTCAGCTAGCGGGGATAACCGTAAGGCTGAAGATCAAGTTGTCCGACGAGGAAGAGCCCTACATGGGTGACACATGGGTAAAGCAGCCAAATGGATGGAAGCGTTGCATGGGGAAAGGCTTCGAAGATCAACATGCTTTTTGTTACGGCAATCACAAGGACTTCAGCACCTTCAGGATGGTGGATGAACGGATCTGCACTATTTATCCGGGTTGCACTGAAAACAAGGACGAGACCCCATGACGGATCAAAAGACACCGCATTCGCAGGTGTATTACCCCCACTTCAAACGAGTCCTTCAATGTCTGGCATTGAACAGTTGCCTTGCTTTGACTCTGGGTTGTTCGGCTGTGGGCAAACCGAACACATTCACCTTTGTCCCCGACCTCCCACCTAACTTCAAGTACGAACTGAAAGCCATCTACCTGCCCCTCGAAGGAGAAACGTGCAGAGTCGCGGGAAAGCCGGATTTCTGGGTCAGCTTCAATAAACCCAATATGGAATACGTCAGCACTGCGGAAATTGAGCTGTACAAAACAGCGAGTAACTGCCCGCTGGTGCTGAACCATGTGGAGATCAAGGTCATCGGTGTTTTTGGTCCGGAGCGAAGTGACAGCAGCTATGACTACGCCTCATTTGCCGTGCGTCCGGAGTTGCTGGAGCGACAAATGGGTACTTTCAGAGATGACGAGACAGCTGAGTTCTTCGGTGAGTGCATGTGGCTTTTTCGCACCGTCGGGCCGAAGCGTTACCTGATCAAACTGCTGACCTGCAAAAAAATGGATGCGCAGGGCAATGTCGGGCGAAGCCGTCCTTCCACGGCGTACACGCTGACTCAGCTAGCGGGGATAACCGTAAGGCTGAAGATCAAGTTGTCCGACGAGGAAGAGCCCTACATGGGTGACACATGGGTAAAGCAGCCAAATGGATGGAAGCGTTGCATGGGGAAAGGCTTCGAAGATCAACATGCTTTTTGTTACGGCAATCACAAGGACTTCAGCACCTTCAGGATGGTGGACGAACGAATTTGCACCATCTACCCCGGCTGCACGGAAAACAAGGATGAGACCCCATGAGCATTGAACCGTTAGATCCAAACGTCGCAGAGTTTATGCAAGGCAGCATCCACGCCTGCCCAAGGCGCGGGCATTCGACGAGTTTTCAATTAGTGGACGAATTTGGTGATGGCAAACCCTACGCCGGGTTGACCTACGAAATCATTGATCACGAGGACACCGTTTACACGGGCAAACTGGACGCTAAGGGATCCGGAAATGTGAAAAACCATTTTTGTGGGCCCGTGGTACTTAAGCTCACTCATTCGTATCAAGGAAGAAATGATGATTACAGCGAGTTGATTCGCAGGAAACACTACCCCCTCCCCATCACTGAACTCCAAGTACGCGCCGAAAAAACCCGTTTTTTCCACAAAACAGGCGTACGTACCCAAGCCAACCCAGCAAAAGACCTCGCCGAAACCAATGCTTACTGCCAGATAGAAGTCAGCGAACTGGTAAACCACATTGCGCACTTGCCGCCTCTGGCCCTGCGGCGAGATCCACCGAACATGGTGGTGCATAAACTGATGCGCCCGGCGCCAAAATCCAGAAGCTTCGCCGTCGTCGATAGATCCGCGCTTGATGCCGGACTGAGCGTCCTCTTCAGTAAAGCGGATATGGCTACGGTCGAACTTGGATTCTTCCCACCGCCTCCCAAACCCGAGGGCATCGCCCTGTTGCCCAACAAACATCACGTGCTGGAAGTACGCCCGATGAGGGCACTACGGCCCATGCTGTCGACCGGCGACGAATTCTGCGCACTCAACCTCTATCAACTGTCATTGATGGCCACGCTGAGCTACACCGATTTCGGCCAAGAGCCGAACACCCAACCGGTGAGGACTGACAGCGTGACCTTCACCGTGCAACCCAGCAGCGGCCACTGGTTCGGCCATGCCCTGCCGCAGTTTGATGAACTGTGGAAAGTCGATGCCCTGCAAACGAAGAAGTTCTACCCCTTGTATGAGGAGGTGCCTTACTCGAACCGTCTGGAAGTGGTGCCGTTCGATCCATCGCTCTATCCCGAGGTAAACAGCCCCGACTTGGGTGATCAGCAGGAGCACCCGGCCAAACTGCACTTTTTCGATGATCGCGATAAAAACAACAGCACAGACACCCAAGCCTTCATCACCCATCACGACGAATTGATATTAATCAGCGTACGCGGAACCAGTGAAATAAAACCCGATGCGATGCGGGATGGGGATGCCTATCAGGTTCCTTTTGAAGAAGGAGAAGGCAAGGTGCACCGCGGATTCTACGGTGGTGCTCAAGCGGTTTACCCGTTTGTAGTGAGCTATTTGGAGCGATTCTACAGCGGCCAAAAACTGCTGATTACCGGGCACAGCCTGGGCGGGGCAATAGCACTTATTTTGTCGGAGATGCTGCGCCGGAATCAGCGCTATCTTCCGCAGATCGTTCTCTACACCTACGGCGCCCCTCGCGCCGGCGACACCACTTTCATCGACAGTGCCAAGGCGTTGATCCACCACCGCATCGTCAATCAGAACGACCCGGTTCCGAGCGTACCCGCCACTTGGATGAACACCTTCGCCAAACCAGAGCCGATGTATATCGCCAATGGAGCAGTGCTGGTTATTACCCCCGCCGCCGGTTTTGCCTTGCTTGTCTGGGGAATGACCAACTTCTTTGGTGACGATTACGGCCATCACGGGGCGCTGCGCCATTTCATGCCCGTAGTGTTTGGCAAGGAACACCAATCCTCCATTCTCTGGCAGCCGGGCTGCAGCATCATCAACGATCACGGCTGTGCCGAAGCCTTGCGAAATATCAATGGCTTGCCCAAGCGCGGCTCTTTTCTGAAGCAGCTCTTCGCGGCAGGCGATCACTCGATGGTCGGCAGCTACATCCCCGGCTGCTGGGCAAGCCTGCGCCGCTGGCAAGAGGCCCAGCAGCACAAACGCTCTTTGGTCACACCCCGGGAGTTCGAATGGGTCAGCGGCGCATTGGAAAATATCAGAAAGCAACTGCGTGCCGTTGAGCGCGAGATCCAGGCTCACCCCAGCGCCTATGTCCGTCACCAGGAAAGAAATCACAAAACCACGGTTCTCAACAATGAAATAGACAAAATCAAAATGACCCAGGCGCGCCTGGTCGACCTGCGCGGCCAGCGGGTCACCGAAGCCGACGTTTACGGCAGCTACGCCGACCAGCCCGAGTGGGTGCAGGAAAACCTGCTGCGCTGGAACGCTCACCCGGAAAACCTCGTTCAGGAACAACTGGCGATGATTCCGCCAGCCGCCGAAGACCACGATGCCGCTATTGCCGCAATGACCGGTGGGCATGCCGTTGGCGCGCCGTTTCAGCTGGATATTGATTCGATTGTGTAGTGGCTAAACAACGCGCGGGCAAACCTTGGCTATGCCAGAATCCAGTGCCAAAGAATTCGGCACCCTCTACAAAGGCTGGTAAGGAGCTTCACCTCATGGAATTGAAAGCCGTATTTTTCGTAGCACTTATGTGGCTGCCAACCACCCAAGCATCAGCGGACACCCCGTCACTGGACGGCCATTATTACCTGGTTGGCGCGATGGAAATGGGCGCTGAATTGCTGCTGCGCAAGGACGGCACCTTTGACGCGGGTGTGTCGTACGGCAGTGCCGACGGTTTTGCCAAAGGCAACTGGCAGGTGGACAAGGACATACTGACGCTGAAAAGTGCAACCAAGCCTGCTTCCGATAACGATTTGTCTGCCCTGTTCGAGGATCTGCAATTGACTATTGAGCCAAATTGCCTGGCCGTGGACTTCGGCAATGGCAAGGCCTGCTTCCGGCGTCAATAAGCCGATTTGCAGCCACAAAAAATGGGCACCCGACCGCAATCGGTGTGCCCATTTTTTATTACAGTGTTCCCCCGCTATTCAGGGGATCCGCCGCACTTATGGATTAACGCTGTCTTTCAACGATTTGCCTGGCTTGAACGCCACGGTGTTGCTGGCCTTGATTTTGACCGGTTCGCCGGTCTGCGGGTTTTTGCCGGTGCGGGCGCCGCGGTGGCGTTGCAGGAAGGTGCCGAAGCCGACCAGCGTGACGCTGTCCTTGCGGTGCAGAGCGCCGGTGATTTCTTCGAGAACGGCGTTGAGTACGCGGTTGGCCTGTTCTTTGGTCAGATCTGCTTTTTCAGCGATTGCAGCGGCGAGTTCTGGTTTACGCATTAGTGAAGCCCCTTTGACGGTTTTTTGTTGTTATGTCCGTGCTGTTCTCGTTGGAACAGCGCCCAAGGCGCCGCAGGCTCTACTCTGCGGCAGACGGGAGTGAGAATGGCACGCGGATACCGGCGGCGCCAGTCTCCCCGCGACCTTTGTAGGGGCAAAAGCGGGGTGATTCCGACAGAACGACCGGTATTTACGCCAGCAGGGCCGGAAGCTGTTTGTTCAGGGCGAGTTTTTCCATCACGGCTGCACCGGTCAGCGCGTAACCGAGCAATTGGCCGTCGGCGCTGTGGCACAGGGCTTTGACGTCAGCGCCCTGCCCTTCGACAGTCCAAACGCCCTCGCTGCCCCGTGGCGGTGGCGATACGACCAGCGGGCAGACCGGGGTTTTCACGGTGATCGGCATCGGGCCGTAGCTGACGGCGGTCGGGTTACCGGCGAGGGTTTGTGCCAGTGCTCGCGCACAGCTCATGAGGGGCATTACGTACAGCAGATTCAGCCCGTCGACCTCGGCGCAGTCGCCCAAGGCGTAGATATTGGCGTGGGAGGTTTTCAGGTGCCGGTCGACCACGACGCCGCGATTGACCTGTACGCCAGCGGCCGCCGCCAGATCGATGCGCGGACGCAGGCCAATGGCCGAGACCACCACATCGCAAGGAATGACCTGGCCGTCGGACAGATGCGCTTCGAGGCCGTCGGCGACTTTCTGCAATCGGGTCAGTACCGGGCCGAGATGAAATTTCGCACCGAGGCTTTCCAGTCCGGCCTGCACGGCAGCCGCAGCGGCCGGGTGCAGCAGCATCGGCATGACTTGCTCGCACGGCGCCACCAGTTGCACTTCGTAGCCGCCGAGGATCAGGTCGTTGGCGAATTCGCAGCCAATCAGACCAGCGCCCAGCAGCAAGACGCGGCGCTTACCGGCCGCTGCCGCACGGAAACGTGCGTAGTCTTCGAGATCATTGATCGGGAACACCAGATCCGCGCCATCGCCTTCGATGGGCACACGCACGGTTTCTGCACCCCAAGCGAGGATCAGGTCACGGTAGGCCACCGCTTCTTCACCGATCCACAGACGCTTGTGGCCGGCATCGATGCCGCTGATGCGCGTATGAGTGCGCACCTCGGCCTTCAACTGCTCGGCCATGGCGCCCGGTTCGGCCATGCTCAGGCCATCGGCGTCTTTGTTCTTGCCGAAACCGGTGGAGAGCATCGGCTTGGAGTAAGAGCGGCCGTCATCAGCCGTGATCAGCAGCAGCGGGGTTTCGCTGTCGAGTTTGCGAAACTCTCGGGCCAGGTTGTAGCCCGCAAGGCCAGTGCCAATGATGACGACAGGTGCGCTCATGCCTTACTCCTTTCGATTTGCTTAGTTGATTTCGATCATTTCGAAGTCCATCTTGCCGACGCCGCAGTCCGGGCACAGCCAGTCTTCCGGTACGTCTTGCCACAGGGTGCCCGGCGCGATGCCGTCATCCGGCCAGCCATCGGCTTCGTTGTAGATCAGGCCACAGACGATGCATTGCCACTTTTTCATTCAGGTACTTCCTCAGGGTTCAGGCTGGGTGCCGGCGCGGACGGTCGATGGGTGCTGCGCTGCCATCCGGCTCAGGGCGTTTTGTACTGATGGTGCCGGGCAGATGCAAGCCTGTTCGGCGCAACGGCGACCCGGATCAATCAATAGCGCAGCTCGCCATGGTAAGCTCGCCGCCTCATTTGCGGCCAATAATGACTCATTGTGCAACATTCAAATGCCTGCCCGACCCCGCTCTGGCTGACCCAAAGCCGACTGACGCCCCTCCCCGATTCGTTGACCCTCGACTGGTTGTTCGACGAAGGCTCGCTCACCCGCCGACTGACCCGGTTGTCCAATGACGGCTTCAGCGTCACGCCACTGTTTGAAGGCTGGGACACCCTGCGCGCTGACGAATGTGCCGCACTGGATCTGGCCGAGGGCAGCGAAGGCTGGGTGCGCGAGGTGTATTTGCGCGGCCACGGCGAGGCTTGGGTGTTCGCCCGTAGCGTCGCATCGCGCGCCGCTTTGCAGGGTGACGGCTTGCACATGGACGAACTGGGCAGCCGCTCGCTGGGCGAATTGCTGTTTTGCGATCAGGCCTTCCAGCGCCGCGCCCTCGAAGTTTGCCACTACCCTGAGGAATGGCTGCCGCCAGCCGCGAAAGCGCCCGAGCTGTGGGGCCGTCGTTCGCGCTTTGATCGTGGCGCGCTGAGCGTCCTGGTTGCGGAAATCTTCCTGCCGAGCCTGTGGACCGCCGCCCGCGCCCATCCGGAGAACTGCTGATGTATCAGAGCCTGCTCAAGTCCCTGAACCGCTTGAACCCGCGTGCCTGGGATTTCATTCAGTTGACCCGGATGGACAAGCCGATCGGCATTTACCTGCTGCTGTGGCCGACGCTGTGGGCGTTATGGATTGCCGGTAAAGGCTCGCCGTCGCTGGCCAATATCGTGATTTTCGTCCTCGGCGTGGTGCTGACCCGCGCCGGGGGCTGCGTGATCAACGACTGGGCCGATCGCAAGGTCGACGGCCACGTTAAACGCACCGCGCAACGGCCCTTGGCGGCAGGCAGGATCAGCTCGAAAGAAGCCTTGGTGTTCTTTGCGCTGTTGATGGGCGTGAGTTTTCTGCTGGTGCTGTGCACCAACGCACCGACCATTTGGCTGTCGCTGGGCGGTCTGGCGTTGGCGTTCACTTATCCGTTCATGAAGCGCTACACCTATTACCCACAAGTGGTGCTGGGTGCGGCGTTCTCATGGGGCATGCCGATGGCGTTCACTGCGGAGACGGGCGAGTTGCCGGCGGCGGCGTGGCTGTTGTGGATCGCCAATCTGCTGTGGACGGTGGGTTACGACACCTATTACGCGATGACTGATCGCGATGACGATTTGAAGATCGGCGTGAAGTCGACGGCGATTCTGTTTGGCGAAGCGGATCGAGTGATCATCCTGAGCTTGCAGGCGTTGTCGCTGGGTTGCCTGTTGCTGGCCGGTTCGAAGTTCGAGTTGGGGATGTGGTTCCATCTCGGCTTGCTGGTGGCTGCCGGGTGCTACGCGTGGGAATTCTGGTACACGCGGGATCGCGACCGCATGCGTTGCTTCAAGGCGTTTCTGCACAACCACTGGGCCGGGTTGGCGATTTTCGTCGGGATCGTGCTGGATTACGCGTTGCGCTAAACACCAATCAATGTAGGAGTGAGCCTGCTCGCGATAGCGGTGTGTCAGTTAACGAAAATGCTGACTGA